>NZ_DASTTN010000563.1:0-4882 GCF_035760125.1 Flavobacterium sp. | reverse complement strand
GTTCAATATAAAGGAACAAAAATCAACATTATCGATACTCCTGGTCACGCCGATTTTGGTGGTGAGGTAGAGCGTGTTTTGAACATGGCTGATGGTGTTTGTCTTTTGGTGGATGCTTTTGAAGGGCCAATGCCACAAACTCGTTTTGTATTGCAAAAAGCTATTGATTTAGGATTGAAGCCATGTGTTGTAATCAATAAAGTAGATAAAGAAAACTGTACTCCTGAAGAAGTTCATGAAAAAGTTTTTGACTTAATGTTTGAATTAGGTGCTCAAGAATGGCAGTTGGATTTTCCAACAGTTTATGGTTCAGCTAAGAATAACTGGATGTCTGATCACTGGGAAAACGTAACTGATAATGTTGAAGCATTGTTGGATATGGTTGTTGAAAATGTACCTGCTCCTAAGGTTTCCGAAGGAACTCCACAAATGTTGATTACATCTTTAGATTTCTCAGCTTTTACAGGCCGTATTGCTATTGGTCGTCTAGAAAGAGGAGTTTTAAAAGAAGGTATGCCAATCTCATTGGTTAAAAGAGATGGTACAATAATGAAATCAAGAATTAAAGAACTTCATACTTTTGAAGGTCTTGGACGTAAAAAAGTACTTGAAGTAATTGCTGGAGATATCTGTGCGATTGTTGGAGTTGAAGGATTTGAAATTGGAGATACTATCGCTGATTTTGAAAACCCAGAAGCATTGAAAACAATTGATATTGATGAGCCTACAATGAGTATGTTGTTTACAATTAACGATTCTCCTTTCTTTGGAAAAGAGGGTAAATTTGTAACTTCTCGTCATATTAGAGAGCGTTTGACAAAAGAATTAGAGAAAAACTTAGCAATGAAGTTAGGTGAAACTGATTCTGCTGATAAGTTTATGGTTTTTGGTCGTGGTGTACTTCACTTGTCTGTTCTTATTGAAACAATGAGAAGAGAAGGGTATGAGTTGCAAATCGGTCAACCACAAGTTATCATCAAAGAAATTGATGGTAAAAAATGTGAGCCAATTGAGGAATTGACAATCGATTTACCAGAAACTCTTTCAGGTAGAGCTGTTGAGTTCGTTACTATGCGTAAAGGTGAAATGCTGAGTATGGAAACTAAAGGTGAACGTATGATCGTAAAATTTAATATTCCATCACGTGGAATTATTGGATTGCGTAATCAATTGCTTACTGCTACTGCTGGTGAGGCTATTATGGCACACCGTTTTATAGGATATGAGCCTTACAAAGGAGAAATTGCTGGACGTAACAAAGGTTCATTGATTTCTATGGAAAAAGGAAAAGCTATTCCTTATTCTATCGATAAATTGCAAGATCGTGGTAAGTTTTTTGTTGAACCAAATGCTGAAATCTACGAAGGTCAAGTAATTGGAGAAAACTCTCGTGGTGATGATATGTGTGTAAACGTAACGAAAGAGAAAAAACAATCTAACGTTCGTTCTTCTGGTAATGATGAAAAAGCTAGAATTATCCCTCCAATCATCTTCTCATTAGAGGAAGCTTTAGAATACATTCAAAAAGATGAATATGTAGAGGTTACTCCAAAATCTATTCGTTTGAGAAAAATTTATTTGACAGAAACAGATAGAAAAAGATTTAAAATCTAAAAGATTTAAATTTCAATATTTAAAATCCCAAATTCCTAAGTACTGGAATTTGGGATTTTTTGTTTTATAACTAATTTGAGTTTGATTATTAAGGAGCGGAGACATTTGGCTTTATCGATGAACATTGTTCCTGCTGTCCGCTATATTTCCCGATTTAGAAAAACTACGGCAAAAAAAGCCTTGTTTTTTTAAATCAGGAGATGCCGCTTCCATCAGGGCTAAAAGTTATCATTTTGTCTTTTTGCCATCATTTAAAAAAGGAAGAACTAATAATTGAACTCAGCGTTAATGTGCAGCAGTCATTTTGATATTGATTTTAGTATCGGTGGTAACCGTGAATTTTGCATCTTCGTATTTAGGCGGTCCCATAAAACCTTTTGCGTTATTGGAACAGGCAACAGGTTCTTTTGGCATTCCGATGAAGTTTTTGTCCAGTTTTCCGTTCTTATTTTCGTCGTGATAGACTAGAACCGTATATTCTCCTTTTGGGATTTCAGTAAAAGTAACTGTAGCTGAATTTGATTTAATTGCTGATGAAATCGTTTTGTAGGATGTTTTAAGAAATTTTTCTTTGGTATTGTATAGTTCGGCAGTTAGTGATCCAGTATTGTTTTTTATTCCCGATATGGAAACGGTAAGATTTGAATTTTGAGCAAATCCAAAGCTAGAAATGAATACTAGAATTGGGATGAAATGTTTAAGCATAATTGTTGTTTTTAATAAGCACTTAAATTTACAAAATTTTGATGGTTGAACTCGCAAAAAATGGTAGTATTAAACATTATCAGAAACAAAATCGTAGAGCGTATTTCAACAGTAAACAGAGGAACGCCCTATAATTATTTGATATGTTATAAAGTCAAATTATTACTTTGACTGCTCATAAAGTTGTTCGTTCTCTGATTTTATGTCCATCCCATTTTGCAAGATTTTTTCAAACACTGCCATGGCAGTGGCAACTACAAGAGAAACAAAAGTGGTTACAATACACATGGCAAGAAAACCAGCAGGGTCGTCATCTTTATTATGAAATATCCTTATATATAGTCCTGTCATCACAATTAAGATGCTTAGTACGATTGCGCAATATTTTATGCTCTTTAAAGTCTTCACCGAGTTTAGTGAGAATGCTTTATTTTGTCCAATGTATCCAAGTAATTTGAACGCCTTATACAGCGCAATAAAAAATGGTATAGACGCGGCATAGCCATACAAGATGAAAGGATCGGAGTAAATGCTGAACAGATCTAAATTTGTGGCTCTCCCTTCGGTCAAGGGAAACCGAATCATGATGGCTAGTGCCACAAATCCAATAAGTACAATGACTCCCTGAAGAAATACCGTTGAACTTTTTTTGATACTTTTGTTATTGCCACTTCTAACATCGCTAAATATTTTCGTTTCCATTTCGATAAAATTTAAGATAAAAAATTATTTGACAATTCAAATATATGAAAAGTACTTTGAAATACAAAGTAAATTGATTTATTATCTTTGTCGGCTGATTGTTAATAGTTCTATTGATTTTACTTTTGCAAAATTTAGGAAAGAAATATTTAATAATTGGTGCGTTTGTCAGGGATTTACAGCTTTTCCGCTAGCAGCTAACGGTTTACGAATTGGCGATTGGCGGAAAGTATAACACTAAAGTTTAATCGAAGAACAGAAGTTGAATTTTGCACTTCTGTTGATACGAAGCCGTTCAGCCCGTCTATCGCTATATGATGTTAACAGTTCGTTATTTTTTTGTCGGTTCATAGTAAAGCGTGACTGCGCCACCACTAAATGTTTTTGTCTTTGTGAGTTTAAAAACGGTCCTGTCGGTTATGTTTTCAAATAACGGTAAACCACTACCCGCTACAACAGGGTGAATACAAAGCTGAAATTCATCAATCAAATTGAGTTTCATTAGTTGAATAATTAAACTTCGACTGCCAACTAAAATAGCTTTGCCCGGTTGTTGTTTGAGTTCTAAAACTTCTTCTTCAATAGGTTGATTTGACAATTTAGCACTGTCCCATTCCGTATTTTTCAGTGTATGTGAAAAGACAATTTTTGGAATTTTGTCTATAGCCATAGCGAAGTCGTCCATTGATTTTTCACCTGAAGGTTTTTTTATCAGCGTTTGCCAGAATTGCATGAGCTGATATGTTACTCTGCCGTATAGAATCACATCTGCATCACTTAACAGGTCAGTGTAATGTTGATGGATTTCTTCATCTGGGATACCTGCCGTATGGTCGCAAATCCCATCAAGTGTCATATTAATTGCTGCAATTATCTTTCCCATTTTCCATATCCTTTAATTGTCTTTCACTACTCGTTATTTACGAATATCTTACAATAGCCGCTACGTTCCGTGTCGGCTTTACGAAGTTGGGGATTTTTGCTCCCAAAACATTCCATAAGGACTAAAGTCAAATATATAAAATTGCTTTTAATTTTTGCCTAAAACCCCAATTTCATAAAACCGCTGTTAGCGATAGTGCTTCTGTTAACACTATAAAAGATCTACTTCCTTTTTGATTCCCCGAGTAATTAATGAAGCACTTTGATTTACTTCATAGTCAACCGAAGAAACATTCTTTACGAACGGTCGGCTTACAACTGCTTTTACCAAGTCAGAATTCATAAAATCTTCCATTGCCGCTTTGTTTTCCCATAAATAGAAACCGCCAAAAGTGTTTTTTTCTATGTCTGTGAGCCAAACTTTTGAAATAAGACCTTTTACTTCCGCTAAAATCGGTGCATCTGGTTCCACCATTTGCTTAAGATATTCCGCTTGAGAAATATCATTTAATTGATAAGTGATTATTTGTGCGTGCATTGTTCTATATATTAAATTAATAATAATATAAAGGTAAAAGTTTATTTTCAAAACCAAGTTCGTAAGCAATAGTTTTACTTCTCTATTTGTATGAATATAAAGTCTCTTTGCTTCTTGTATTATTGGTTCGCGTATGATTGATATAGTAGTTTCGTCATAGCATTACGGCCAACGTTCTGGTACTACAGCGGGTTTGGGGTTAAATTAAGCCCTATTTTCGGATTTGCCACCCGAGCGATAGTGAACAGGCGAAGCAAATCATCCCAAATACAAAACCTATTTTCCACTAAGCCTAATGCCCAAATCCGTTGTAGTAGCTGTTGGGCGCCGTTACTACTTTATTGACTTGTTCTTAATATCTTTTATTAGCTTATTATATGCTCCAATTATTAAACTTCTTGAAGGCTTAGAAATATGAACATCATAGTTATCGTTTTGTTT
>NZ_DASTTN010000562.1:0-20225 GCF_035760125.1 Flavobacterium sp. | reverse complement strand
TGCCTTCTCTTGGTCAATAAGAAATAAACTGTATTGCCAGACTTATCAACTGCCCTATACAAATAACACCATTCTCCTTTAACTTTACTATAAGTCCCGTCCATTCTCCTACTACCGCCAACTTGTACTTTACGCTTCTTCATTTGCATCTCCATTAATGGTACAAATTTATACACCAACGTTGAATTATAGCATGGTCAACATCAACTCCACGCATTTTCATGATCTCTTCAAAACATCCCGATAACTTAATGTAAACCTAAGCTTAAAATATACTGCCTGCAGAATAATAGACTTTGGATAACAATGACCTTTTGTATTCATGAGTTTAAAAATTTAAAAAGGCAAAGATAAAACTTAGCTTTAGATGCCACAGAGCCCAATCTCTATCAATGAAAACTATAAACCATTTTTTACGGGGAAAAGTACAGCAGGTTTTAATTACATAAATGTTTACAAAGATTTACTGGTTCGGACAAATGAAGTTTTAAGGCAAAACTGAAACTTCTTTTGTATATTTGAAATAAGCGGCAGTTGTTTAAATATTTAAAATTTTGAATTTAAACATCTTAATCATTACCAAATCAGTTTATTTTAATACAAATAATTACACCCAACGGGTTATATAAATAAAATGGAAATATTTGAATACATAAATATCAAAACCAAAATCAAAACTACAAGCTATGAAATTATAAAAAAAGCGTTTAAAAAAGAGGTTTATAAAAAAGGTACTATTCTCTTGAAACCAGACAATGTATCTCAGAAGTTGATTTTTGTAGAATCTGGTTTATTACGGATGTATTACCAATTGGACGATAAGGTAATTACTTTTCTTTTTCTTGCAGAAAATGCGATGATGCTTCCTCTCGAAAGTGTTTTTTATAATAAGACTGATCCTTACGGGTGGGAAGTTGTTCAGGACTGTACTTTGAGTATTGCGCAATTTTCCGACATAAAGACACTTATGGATACGGTTCCTTTTTTTGAACGTTTCATTTTATACGAATCTTTCAGTGTACATAAACAATTGTCGGATAAACTATACGGCATTCAGATGCTTACTGCTGAAGAACGATATAAAAAACTACTAGAAACATACCCAGTTATCCTTCAAAATGCTCCGTTGGGGCACATAGCCTCCTACCTTGGTATTTCTCAACAACACCTAAGCGTTATACGTGCTAAAAAATAAAACCTTTTTGCTTTTTAAGAATTCTTAAAAAAAGTCTGATTATTATCTGCCAACTTTGCGGTTGTAAATTTGTTTGTCCATCTTCAAAAATGGATAACAAAGTATAATGCCAATTATTCCATTAGCTGGCTTGATTATAGGTACATGCTTCGGTAACTACTTCAATGCATTATGCAAAGCATTTTTTTTTAATTTAAATAGAGAAACGTCATGGAATCCATCATAATATACATTATCACTGGCATTTTTGGTTTGGCAATTTTGACCAAACTAACTGGTAAAAGTGCATCTACTTTTGATAAAGCAGGCTACAACCATTATTTTATGTATTGGCTTGCTTTAGCTGAATTAGTCCTGACAATCTGTTTATTTACAGAATATGTATTGTATTCAATAATTGGACTACTGGTTATTATGCTTGGAGCAATTTTTACATTGTTCCGGCAAAAAGTAAAACCACAGCAATACATTTTATCTATTGTAGCTATCAGTTTATTGTTAACACTATATTGTTTGCAATTTTCATCAATTATTCAAACAATATAACTTAATGGATCCAATTGAAAATTATAAAGAAAAAAAAGGCATAAACAAATTATCAACTTTAAATGAAATAAAAGAATATGAAGAATCAGGGATGATCCCACTGCCTCCCAATACGTACGAGGCGTTGCGAATTTCTGCGAAAAAAAACTGCAACAGAACCGCACTTCAATTTTTTTTAGACGGGTCGGCTTACCAAAATGCAGTCACTTTCTCCTATTCGCAACTTTTAGGAAAGATCAATGCCTTTGCCAATATGATGCATCATCTTGGATTGGGTAACGAGGAAAGTGTGTCGGTATTATTGCCCAACTGCCCCGCTTATGTATTGACTTTGTTTGGCACTCAGGTTCGGGGCGTGGTAAACCCCCTCAATCCAATGCTCGAATTATGTCATTTAGCAAATATTATCGATACCGCTCAAAGCAAAATCATTATTACACTCGCATCGAATCCTGATATGCCTTTTTTAAAAAAGGTGAAATCTTTGATTAAACTGACTCGCTCAGTAGAGTATGTTTTGACTGTTGATTTGGACTATTATTCGGGAGAAAAAACTTCTGCCGAAAGTGAGGTAATTAACGGTGTCCATTTTCTGGATTTTTATTACCATTTGAATCAGCACAACACTGAATCTCTCGATTTTGAATGTACAAAAAATCACGATTCGATAGCTTCTTATTTCCATACTGGCGGTACCACAGGCAGTCCTAAATTGGCACAACATTCACATCTGAACGAGTTGGCGAATTCTTTTATGGTACATAAGTGTCTGCAAAATCAAAATCCCAAAACTTTTCTTTGCGGTTTGCCTTGGTTCCATGTCAATGGTGTGGTTGTGACAGGCTTGGTTCCTCTATTAAATGGACATACGTTGCTATTAGCAACACCTGATGGGTATCGGAACACTGGATTGATAGAAAATTTTTGGAAAATTGTAGCTCATTACAAGGTTTCTTTTTTTAGTGCCGTTCCTACTATACTAGGTAAACTTCTTAACGTTCCGATTGGTGATGCGGACATTTCTTCTCTGGAAAATCTTCTTTGTGGAGCAGCGCCGATTTCAGAAAAACTTTTTACCGATTTTGAAAAAGCCACAGGCCTACAAATCATTGAAGGATATGGCCTTACCGAAGGAACTTGTGTCAGCACCGTTAATCCATTAAAAGGCAATAAAAAAATTGGTTCTGTAGGCCTGCCTATACCATTTCATCAAATGAAAACTGTAATAATCGACGATAATGGAAATTATTTAAGAGATACTGACACCAACGAGCAAGGCATTTTGGTTACTCACGGTCCAAATGTGATTTCAGGCTATAAAAGTGAAATCCACAATAAAAATGCTTTTGTCGAAATTGCGGACAAAGAATGGTACAATACCGGAGATTTGGGCAGACAGGATGCTGATGGCTATTTTTATATATTAGGGAGAAAGAAAGAACTAATCATAAGAGGTGGACATAATATTGATCCTAAATTGATTGAAGAATCTTTGAGTAAACACACTTCCGTTGCAACCGTTGCAGCTATAGCACGCCCAGACTCGTATGCAGGTGAATTGCCGGTTGCTTATATCGAACTGAAACCTAATACTACGGCAACAATAGAGGAACTGATGCTATTTGCAGAAACCCACATCCTTGAAAAAGTTGCTGTCCCCAAAAAAATGTATATCATTCCACGAATACCCCTTACAGCTGTAGGTAAAATATACAAACCAGAACTCGAAAATTGTCAAATAAAAGAGGTTTTTGAAATAGCCTTGTCGCAAATTTCTGGTATTGATGACTTTGACATCAGTTTTGATATGAGCAACGGCAGAATAGTAGAAATTTTTGTGAAATGCAATGATGATGTAGATTATCGCAATTTAATTAACGAAAAACTGGGATATTATTCGGTAAAATATGTAGTAATCAAAAATTAAACTAAATAAGTTTATGACGAAAAACTAATTGGTTTGAGATACATTGCAAAATAGCAGATAGAAAATATTATTTAAATCAATACAACCTATTAAAACCGAGTATAAATCATTTATTATCAGATTCTTATTTCAAAAATTACCACAAACAAAAGAAAGAGTTACTTCCAATAAAATCTAAAATCCCAAAATGTACATCCCGAATCCTCGGGATTTTTTACTTTGAATTAATAACACTAATAATGAATTAAAAAAATGGATAAATTAAACATTAATATGGTCAAAAAATCGTCCAAAATTTACTAATTTAACATATGTAATTATATGCTTATGTCAAATAAAAAAATAGTCGAAAGTATATTAAAATACGAAGCAATTGTAAATGATGGTATTTTAGAAAAAAGATCGGTTACTGATGGTTTTTCAATAACCCTTAATCTCCTTATGGTTGACTATGAAGCATTCAAAAATTATTTCAGATCAGATTATTTTCATATAGTTTTTATTGAATCAGGCGAAGCAACTATTAATATCAACCTAACGGACTATCACGTTAGGAAAAATGATTTTCTTCTTTCCTCACCGTTCGACATTAAAAGGTTAATCAAATTTACAGACTGCAAAATATCTACAATTCTCTTTACCGGTGATTTTTTGGAAAAAACGGACCTGTTAAAAAGTACAAACGATGTGCTTGCTTATTTTACTTCAAAGTATTCACCAAAATGGACTCTAGACCAGAATGATGCTACTATAGTTAGAAAAAATATGAAAGAGCTTGCTGAGAAACAAGAAAGTGTGGCATCACACCCTTATGGAAAAGAACTATTATACTTATCTTTTACTTCTTTTTTATATGAAATATCTGCATTAGCTCAAAAATATGCACAAGCATTCAACAAAAATATTTCAAGAAAAGAAAATCTGGTTATTAATTTCACGGCCTTAGTAGTAGCTAATTTTAAAAAAGAAAGAAGTTTACAATTTTACGCCTCCGAACTCAACATCACCGCCAAATACCTAACCGAAACTCTCAAAGAAATTACAGGTAAAAATGCTGGTGAAATTGTTGAAAGTTTTGTCATACAAGAAGCCAAAATGCTGCTTAATAACCCTGATTTAAGTATTGCTGAAATTGCTGAAGAACTTAATTTTAGCGATCAATCATTTTTTGGAAAATTCTTCAAGCGATGTAGTGGAGTTTCCCCAAAGAATTATAGACTTCTTTAATATACCCATAAATCCCATTTAATTAAACCTTCTGAACGCACTTTCAGAAGGTTTTTTTTTGCCCTTCCCATACTAGTCATCTGCTATCTCACATTTCTACATTTTAAAACTTCATTTGAATTTGATTTTTGGTTAAAATCTAAACCTATTCTTTAAAAACGAATAATAGACCAAACTTGCCGATTAGACAACCTTTCTACAGCTGCACCACCACAATATCTTTGCCCTGTAAATAAAATGCAACTCATTAAAAAAATTAAATCACATAATCATGAAAGCAAAAACAAATTATTTTTCAACCCTTATAGCATTGGCATTACTAACGGTAGGTTGTAATAATAAAGAGCAGGAACAAGAGAAAACACAAGTTGTAAAAGTTAATGTTCAAAAGATCCAAAAGGTCAGTAAGGTTCAGGAATTAGATTATTCTGCAACAATTGAAGCCGATAATACGGCACAAATAAGTTTTGCTGTTCCGGGTGTAGTAAATACGGTAACAGTTAAAGAAGGACAAACGGTTAAAAATGGTCAATTATTAGCAAGTCTCGATGCAACAACCTATAGCAATGCATTGCAAATTGCAAATTTAAGTTTCGAACAAACTCTAGATATGTACTATCGACTTGATGAATTATATGCAAAAGGAAGTTTGCCCGAAAAAGATTATATAGACATCAGAACTAAACTGGCCCAATCAGCAGCTAATAAAAGAATTAGTGCTAAACAAATTAAAGATACTCGTTTATGCGCTCCAATGTCGGGAATAATTACACATCGATTTATTGAGAAAGGAAGTGCTGCCGCACCAGGAATTCCTGCATTTAGCATTATTAAAACGGATATGGTATATGCTAAAATTACAGTTCCCGAAAGTGAAGTTGGGATTTTTAAGCAAGGGATGGTAGCCAATTTATTCATTCCAACTTTGAATGATTCCATAAAAGGCAAAATATCTATCATCAACCCACAAGCAGATGACAGGTCAAAAACTTTTACCATTAAAATTAAAATTGATAATGGCAATCAAAAACTATTACCGGGTATGTTGGCTTATGCAAAAATTAATCCGATGAAAACAGAAAAAGTAATTGTTATTCCTGCAACAGCGGTCGTAAGAGACGCTGATGATATAACTTATGTTTATGTAGTAAATAAGGATGAAATCGCAGTTCGCAAACGTGTTACCGTTGGAAGCATTACCGGAATGCAGGAAGTCATTATCAAGGAAGGATTAAGCGAAAATGATACTATAGTTACTGCAGGTCAGTCACAACTTAAAGACGGATCATTAGTATCATTCTAAAAATAACATTCAAAATTCAAAAATCGTAACAATAGTAATATGGAAAAGAAAAAAATGCATTTTATTGAGGCTGCCATGAAAAATAAGCAGGTAACCATTGTCCTTGTGACACTGTTAGTCTTATTTGGCATCTACTCATTGCGAAATATGCCAAGATCTGAGGATCCAAAAATAGATAAGCCAACAGCTATGATCTACGCCTTTTATCCTGGAGCAGACGAGGTACAAACAGAGAAACAACTAACCAATAAATTAGAACAATATCTTTTTTCGTTCGAAGAAGTTGATAAGCATAAAACAAAATCACAAACCAAAGACGGACAAGTATTTGTAACGGTAGAGTTGTTTACAAAAGTAAAAGACAGAAAAAAATTCTGGTCCACACTACAGCACGGAATAAATTCTGTCCTTAAGCAAAATCTTCCTTCAGGAGTAGTTGGCCCTTATGTGAACAGTAATTTTGGGGATGTAACTGCCCAGATTATCACACTCTCTTCTAAAACAAGAAACTACAGGGAGTTGGACAAATATCTGGATAAAGTCGAAGATGGGATTAAAACCATACCGGAAGTTTCTAAAATAAACAGGGCTGGAGGACAGCGTGAACAAATCTATGTGACAATTGATGATCAAAAAGCGCAACAATACGGTTTTGACATTACAAAAGTTGTACAAATATTAAAAAGTCAAAACGTTACGGGCTATTCTGGCGAAATGACCATAACCAATAATACTATTCCCGTTTTTACAGATAATCAGTATAAATCTGTTGATGAAATCGCTAATCAAACAATCTATACAACCCCTGATGGCACTACAGTTCATTTAAAAGATGTTGCAAATGTAGAGCGTCGCTATGAAGAAGAATCATCTTTTATTAAGATTGGGAATGACAAAGCAATGCTTGTCTCTATTGAAATGCAACCCGGAAACAACATTGTTGCATTTGGGGAAAAGATAAATGAAAAACTGGAAAAATTGCAAAAAGAATTTCCAGATGATATTAAAATCAATACTGTTTTTAGTCAACCGGAAGTTGTAGAGCATAGTATCAGCCACTTTATGATGGAATTTGGGCTGGCAATCTTATCTGTAATCATTGTAGTAATGCTATTGCTCCCATTCAGAATGGCTGCTGTTTCATCATTAGCCGCTCCGATTTCTGTAATGATAACATTTGGGGTAATGAACATCATTGGAATTGAATTGCACCAGGTATCATTGGCGGCACTTATCATCGTATTGGGTATGCTCGTTGACGATGCGGTAGTAGTAGTTGATAATTATATTGAAAAATTAGACGAAGGCATTACCCCATGGCAAGCCGCCTGGAAATCAGCCAAACAATTATCATTATCAATTTTCACGGCGACCTTGGCAATCATATTTGCATTTTTACCATTGGCCATTTTTATGGATGGAACCCCTAAAGATTTTATGGCATCATTGCCTGTAACCATTGCAGTGGCACTTACAGCATCTTTATTGGTGGCATTGTTTCTTACACCATACATGTGTTTTGTATTTATCAAAAAAGGATTACATGATCATAATCACAAACCATCTGATGCGCCAAGGAAAAAGTCACTGCTTGATAAATTACAAGATGTCTTTGACAAAGCGGTTACTTACTGTTTTAACAGACCAAAATCAACTTTAGTAGGTGCTGTATTGGCTGTATTGCTAGCTGGTTTTGTGGCAACAAAGGTTGATCAGGAGTTTTTCCCAACAAATGAACGTAACCAGTTTAATATAGAGGTTTGGATGCCGAACGGAACAGCATTAAGTGAAACCGAAAAAACGGTAACAGCCGTTGAGAATATCCTGAAAAAAGACAAGCGTGTGGTTAGCACTGCAAGTTTTATAGGTACAAGTTCACCGCGTTTTCAAACTTCTTATGCACCAGAAGTACCACGTAAGAATTTTGCGCAAATATTTATTACTACAACCAGTAATGATGCCACAAGTGAAATCGTTAAAGATTATCTGCCAAAATTCAAAGGGTTTGTAAAAGATGGCTATATAAGATTTAAACAACTTAGTATGCAGGAAGGTTCTCCAATTGCAATTCGTGTTATCGGGGAAAACATGAACGATCAAAAACGTGTCGGAGAACAGATCAAAACCATTTTGGAAAAAGCGGAAGGCACTAACTGGGTCCGAAGCGATTATGAGGATGATTATGTAGGGGTAAGCCTTAAAATTAATGAGGAAGCTGCTGCCAGATTAGGGGTGTCAAATGAAGTGATTACACAAACATTAGGAGCTGGACTTAAAGGATATGCTGTTTCACAAGTTTGGGAAGGAGATAAACCGGTAGATATTTTTGTTCGTCTCGATGCAAACAGACGTAAGGATTTCAGCAATCTTGAAAATTTACACATCAACACCTCTTTTGGAAGCATGGTTTCGCTAAAAGAAGTCGCAAGTATCGAACCGACATGGCATACCGGTGTTATTGCGCGTAGAAATGGTTTAAGAACACTTACCATTAATTCAGAGGCCCAATTGGGTGTAAAAGCGGCAACTATACTAAAAAATATAGAACCTGAAATTAAAAAACTAAAATTACCTGAAGGGATAACCATACAATATGGAGGAGATGCTGAATCATCAGCAGAGAACATGCCGGGTATGTTAACCGCATTGAGTGTAAGTCTTTTATTGATATTCATAACGCTGTTATTTCAATTCCAGATGTTAAGTAAAGCCTTAATTGTGCTGTCAACATTTTTATTGAGTCTTTTAGGAGCATTCCTGGGATTGTATATCACAGGAAATCCAATGGGTATGACCGCTTTTATGGGTATTATCAGTTTGATTGGTATAGTGGTAAGAAATGGAATTATACTGGTTGATTTTGCGGATGAGTTGGTCCACGAAGGTTATACCATTAAAGAAGCAGCACTTGCCGCCACAAAACGAAGAATGCGTCCCATCTTCCTAACATCATCTGCGGGTGCCGTGGGAGTAGTTCCTATGATTATTTCAAAATCACCGCTTTGGGCACCATTGGGAAGTGTACTTGCCTTTGGACTTATCGTATCTATGGTTTTAACGCTGTTTGTTGTTCCTGTGATGTATTACAAATTTGTAAAACCCGCAACCGAAACAGAACATGAAAGTGAAGAGAACAAGATCAAGCATTAATTAAAATAAAAATAAAAATGAAACATAAACTTTTTTTAAAAGGAACAATGATTATTTCATCGCTAGTATTCAGTATAGCCGCTTCTGCTCAGTCAAAAGCGCTGTCACTAGAGGAATGCCGCAAAATGGCATTGGAAAATAATAAAAGAATAATAAGTGCTCAATTGCAGGTAGACGCTGCCAAAGCAAATTATGAAGTAGCTAAAACCAACGCTTTGCCAACAATTGATGCATCAGTTATGGGAGTACATTTAGGGAATCCGCTTGATCAAATACAAGTAATACCATCAGATTTTGCCAGCGCGAGTATAGATGTGAAACAGCCTATATATGCTGGTGGTAAAATCAAATTGAACAAAGAAGCGAGTTCAAAAACAATTGAAGTTTACCAAAGTCAAAAAGTATTGACAGAAACTGAAGTGTTATTAGGAGTAGAAAAAGGGTACTGGCTTATAGTGCAAGCAAAGGAAAAAGTAACTCTTGCGCAAAAATACAGAGAAATGCTTAAAAGCTTAAGACAAGATTTAAAAAATGCCGTAGATGCAGGACTTACGTACAAAAATGATTTGTTGCGATCCGAAGTGAATCTTAATCAAGCCGAACTGAATATTATAAAAGCGAATGATGCCTTAGTATTGGCCAAACTTAATTTTTCTCAGATTATAGGACAGGCCGGAGATACAAATTTTGCTATTACAGATGAAGTAAGTGGAGATTTCACATCCCTTTTGGAAATCCCTAATGAAAACGTAGCAGATAACAGACCTGAAATTGATATGCTTAAAAAGGCTATTGATGTAGAAAAAATTAAAACTAAAATTATCAAAGCGGAGGTAAAACCACAGGTAGGATTATCGCTGAGTGGATTTAGTTCTTATGGCGATAAGATTAATTTTTCGAATGGTAATGATAATCTAACGTCTTACTACAGCACAATTGGCTTGACCATGCCTGTCTTTGACTGGGGCAAAAACAGAAAAAAAGTTAAAGAGCAAAACTTTAAAATCCAGTCAAAACAAGCTGAGTTAGAAGAACAAAAAGAACTTGTAGATATCGAAGTTCAGAATGCTTATTTGCAGCTTAATCAATCTGTAAAAAGAATCAACTTGTCAAATAGTTCATTGAAACAGGCGGACGAAAATTTACGTCTTGCAAATGACCGCTATAGGGTAGGAACAATAATTGGCAAAGATGTCTTAGAAGCTCAGGTGATTTGGCAAGAAGCCTATTCAAATACAATTGATTCAAAAGTGGAGTATAAAGTGAACGTAGCCAATTATAAAAAAGCAATTGGCGAATTAAAATAAAAAAAATGGATAATAAAAGAAAAGATATTATCGAGGCTGCTTCAATGTTATTTCTACAAAAAGGCATTAGAACAACTACTGTAGAGGAAATAGCCAAAAGATGCCACATATCAAAAAAAACATTTTACTATTTCTTTATTGATAAAGAATTAGTGATAACAGAAATCGTTCAAAATTTAATCCGGAAAACAGATCAGCAACTGAGAATGCTGCCCGACATTTCTCCAAATGCTTCTTCTGAACTTATAACTTTTTTTCAGCATTTGCAATCTAATGTTTTTGTATTCAATGCATTATTCATGAATGACCTGAAGAAATATTACCCGAACATTCATAATCTGTTCCTTCAGGACAAACAAAATAAACTGGTTCCATTTTTTATAAAAAATATTGAGCGTGGAGTTTCTGAAAACATTTACCGGACACAATTAGATAGCAAGTTGACTGCTGAATTGTATTTTACACAGTTGGATAATGTAATTGATAACATAAATGTATCTGACGATCAAAGATATGCAACTATTTACTATATCAATAGTTTCTTTCTTCACGGGATTATGAACAAAACGGGATTAAAATTGGCAATCACTCATTTTAATTAAAAAACACTATAATTTCATGGAAATGAAAACTAAAAAGATTGTTGTTGTTGGAGGTGGTTTTGCAGGAGTAAATTTTGCAAAACAACTTTCCAATAATCCTGATTTCCAAATTATCCTGGTTGATAAAAACAATTATCATTTTTTTCCGCCACTACTCTATCAAGTAGCAACAGCGTTTATTGAGACCTCTAATATTACGTATCCGTTTAGAAAGATGTTTCAAAATAAAAAAAACATCCGATTTCATTATGGAACGTTTTTAAAAGTGAACCCCTCAAAAAACACAATTGAAACTGATACAGGTAGCTTAGCATACGATTATTTAGTCCTTGCCATGGGAACGGAAACTAATTATTTTGATATAGAAAACGCCAAGGCAAATGCCTTACCGATGAAATCAATTGATGATGCACTCCATTTAAGAAATAAAATACTGCTTAATATGGAGAAAGCTGTACAAACTGAAAACGAAGCAGAACGTTTAAAATTGACCAATATAGTAATAGCTGGCGGTGGTCCCACTGGAGTTGAGTTAGCGGGTATGATTGCAGAAATGGGTACTAAAATTATGAATAAAGAATATCCGGAAATGCAGAACTCGAAAGGGAAAATTTATCTTGTAAACTCCCCCCAAAACGTGTTGAATGTCATGAGTGTTTCGTCACAACTAGATGCAAAAAAGACATTAGAAGCGCTTGGTGTAATTTTAAAACTTAACACCGCCGTTAAAGACTATAAAAATCAGCAAGTGCTGCTGTCTAATGGCGAAGTTATTGATACACCTTTGCTTATTTGGACTTCAGGAGTTGTTGCACGCGAAGTTATAGGGTTACCCGAAAACAGTACAGGAAAAGGAAGAAGAATTTTGGTAAACGAGTATAATCGTGTTAATGGCACAAATAATGTTTTCGCTATTGGAGATATGTGTTTACAATTGGAAGAAAAAAATTATCCGCAAGGGCATCCACAATTAGCGCAAGTCGCAATTCAGCAAGGAAAACTATTAGCCAAAAACATAAAAAATATTACGGCTTCAAAACCAATAAAAAAATTTCGATACAATGACAAAGGAAGCATGGCAATTATATCAAAATACAATGCCGTTGTCGATTTTCCAAAATTCTTCTTTAGTGGCTACATTGCTTGGTTAACCTGGTTGTTTATTCATCTTATCCCGATTGCAGGATTCAGAAATAAAGTTAAAATTTTTTATAATTGGCTAATAGCTATGATAACCAATGATCCTTCATTGAGAGTAATTATTAGACCCCAAATTGATAAGTCATGAAAAATAGTCAAAAAGAGAAAAAAAATTTAAAGAAGAAAATGCGACTCAAGGTTATTCAGTCCGATGGAAAAAATTGGATCGAATGCTACTATTACCCCACGCAACAAGGGTTACTTGAGGAAGCGTACTTATGGGAAGAAATTATATTAGGAAAGAAAAAATAGATTCACAACTGCTCCTATAATTATTTAAGCCCTGATTTAAATACTACAATAGAAAATATAAAAAAATCATTTTGAGGTTAGTTGGTGATTTGCCGGTTATTAATTAATCGGCATTTCCTTTTTTATCTTGAGTGCTGTGGCGCATATTATCAACATACTATTTATTCCGTAGAAAAAGCGACAATAAGACCAAATTTACCGAAAAGTCGACCTTTCCAAAGGATAACCATCCCAATACCTTTGCATTATAATTTTTAATTTTAAACTTATAATGAAACATCCATTTTTAATGATTGTGCTAATTCTTAGCTTTTATTCCCAGCACAGTAATGCTCAGGAAGCAAATACAATTCCAGAAAAATACACCGCCCACAATAAAGGAAAGTTCTTTTTTTTCTGGGGAGGAAACAGAGAAAACTATTCTAAATCAGACATTACATTTAAAGGAGCTGATTATAATTTTGCACTCCAAAATGTAGAGGCTCACGATAAGCCCAAAGGCTGGCACATTGATTATGTCAATCCGGCCAATATGACAATTCCACAAACCAATTTAAAACTAGGGTACTTCATAACAGATCATTATAATATTTCTATTGGTGTAGACCACATGAAATACGTTATGTATCAGGATAAAGCCGTTAATTATAGGGGCTATTATCCAAATGCTGGTTCCTACGGAGAAACCTTGCCTAATGATCAAGTTTTGCTTACAGAGGATTTTCTAACCTTTGAACATACGGACGGTTTGAATTACATAAACTCCGAGTTCTCCCGCGTGGATGACATCTCGAAGATTTTTAGGATAGGAAATACCGATAAATTTCAGATAAATTTAACCGAAGGCGTTGGAGCTGGATTCTTATATCCAAAAACCAATGCTAAAGTCTTGGGAAAAGAACGTCATGATGATTTTCATATCTCGGGATATGGACTTTCGGCAAAAGCAGGTTTAAATTTTACTTTCTTCAAATACTTCTTTGTCCAGACAGAATTAAAAGGAGGCTATATCAACATGCAAGACATCAGAACTACTCAGAGTAGTTCAGACAAGGCTTCACAGGAATTTTTCTTTTTAGAGCGTGTAATTGCTGTTGGAGGAATTTTCAGAATCTGATCTATTTCACGGTTTTACGCTCAATAGTTTTTTAAGATTGCCAACTTTATTTGCGTTTTAATTCTTACTAAACACATTGATTAACAAGTAACTAGAATTAATAAAAAGCAATATTTGATTTAGACAAATATTGCTTTTTTTATTATCTAATCCTCATTCTCATAAAAAAAACGACAATCAGACCAAACTTGCCGAGTTGCCAACCTTTTCAGAGGATAACCCGCTATCTACCTTTGCTTTATAATTTTTTAAGCTCTTTAAAAAACAAAAACTTAAAGCTATATATTAAAAAGCAATGGATATCATAAAAGAAGTGAATCTCGTAAGAATAAAAACAATGAAGTGGTTGACCGAAAATATTGGAAATAGTAATACCAATATTAATTTAAACTACTATGATACTTACAAAGTAAAAAGAGTATTGATTGTAAGACTCAACCACAGATTAGGAAATCAATTATTAATGACACCATTGATAACTGAAGTTTCAGAAATTTTCCCAAACTGTAAGATTGACCTATTTGTGAAAGGTAATTTGGCTCCAATACTTTTCAAAAATTATTCAAATATTGACAGAATAATTCAATTACCCACGAAACCATTTAAAAATATCCGGCAATATTTAAAAGTCTGGTTTGAAATCGCCGATAGAAAATACGATGTTGTAATTAATGTTGACAGAGGCTCTTCATCTGGTATAATTGCCACTAAAATGGCAACTGCAGATTATAAATTTTATGGAGAACCTGACAAAATGTTGTGTGCAGAATATCCCCACTCCGCTAAACAACCCGTCTATGGTTTGCGAAATTATTTATCCCAATCAGAAAAACTTGAACTTAATAAATCAATGCCTGATTTAGATTTAAAATTAAGCAAATCTGAAATTAAAAAAGGGAAAGAACTACTTGACAAACTAATAACAAAAGAAAAAAAGAAATCAATCTGCATATACACCTGTGCCTCTGGTGAAAAAAGCGATCAAGAGAGTTGGTGGATGGAATTATATGAAAAATTAAAAAAAGAGCTTACCGATATTAATATTATTGAAGTACTAGCATTAGAAAATAGTTCAAAGATTTCATGTAATGAACCGGAATTTTACAGCAACAATATTCGCGAAATAGGAGCCTTAATTAAAAACACATCTCTTTTTATAGGAACCGATAGCGGTATTATGCAATTAGCAAGTTCAGTTCATGTACCCACAATTGGACTCTTTTCGGTAACTGACAAATACCAATACGAACCTTATAATGAAGGGAGTTTGGCAGTCAACACCAACTATTTCAGCACCAATGAAATTATCAGAATTATTAAGCAAAAAATAAATTATAAACATTAATACAGAATCCAATGAAAAAACATACCATCATTATAAGTTTAACGTTTTTACTCTTCTCTTTAAATTTATTCAGTCAAATAACAGTAAAAGATTCGATAAAAAATTTAATAGACAATGCACCATCCTTTACCATCTATCAAGATAATTATTTCGTATCGGGTTCGTCATTAAATGATCCCATAAGTAGCAATACATCCGACGCAAAGTTTCAGATTAGCTTTAAACAACGTATAACAAAAGCTACCCTACCATTTGACACACAACTTTTTCTGACTTATACGCAGAAATCTTTTTGGAAAATCTTTAATGAATCCAGTCCTTTTGCTGAGACCAATTACAATCCGGCTTTTGGAATTAGTAAATTTTTCATCGGTAAAAATAAATCATTAAAAATTGTGGCCATTGCTTACGAACATGAATCGAATGGTCGAGATAGTATCTATTCCAGATCATGGAACAGGATAAGTTTTCATTACATGCAAGATATATCCAAAACGTCTACCATAAAAATAAAAGCATGGATACCACTGCAGTATGACGAAAATCCAGATTTAATTAAATACGTTGGGTATGGCGAAATCAGTTTTTCACAAAAACTATATAAAGGAAGATTTATTTTTGATGTAACTTCAAGAAAAGGAGCCTCTTCGGATGGTAACTTCTCGGTTTCGTCACAACTTTCTTATCTAATAAGTAAAAAGGACAATCAGTACATAACCCTTCAATATTATAATGGTTATGCAGAAAGTCTAATAGATTATAATCAAAAAACGAATATGCTAAGGGTGGGAATTGTAATAAAACCTTTCAAATCATTCTTTTACTAAATATTTCTGGGGTGACTATTTATCTAGTAATTATTGCATAAAGCCCATGAATTACAGTGAATATCTTCAAACTACCTAAGAATCAAAATCACAATAACCATGATTAAGAATTATAAATATTTAAGCCCCTTCAAGATTTTAATTTCTTTTCACAAATTAATCGATGGATTGGAAAAAATAGCTGCATCTAATATAGAACATAAATCAAATTACGCAAAGAGTTTATTAAGTCAAATAAATAATAAACCCGAAATTATTAATGGTATTGATAATCTCGAACTATTTGAAAACAATCACAATTTGATCCAGAATTTACTCGCCGATTTGTTTCCCACTGCATTAACTTTTAATGAAATAAAAGCCGTCGCAATACCATTTTACGATATTACATTTAATTACTCGGAACGATTTAAAAAAATTTTAAACGATGCGGGAATGTCATTTGACATCAGTATTAGAGACATGAATGAACATCAGTTTTATATTATGAACTGTACGTTTATATTGAATGCCTATTATAAGCAAAATGTTGATTTTGAAAAGCCATTATTCTATGACATTCCAAACAAAAATGGAATTGTTAAACACTATAAAATTGTGTATAATACTGACTTTCTGGAAATATATCCGGCAGAAAACACCAAGTTTTTAACCCAACCGGAAATTGAAGAATTAATTGATAATTATCATGATATAGAATTATGGAAAAAAGCGTTTCCATATAATTCTTGGTTTTTAAAAGGATTTGCATTAATAACATTAGTGGATGTAACGCTGGAAAATGCTGTTTCAAACCTAAAAACAAACTTATTAAAAGCAAACATAGAAAAAGTAGAGCTCAATGATAGTTTTGAATCCATTTTTAGATCGGTATTTAAGATTCCTGATTTAAAAGTAGGATTCACTCTTTATGATAATGAAGAAAGACTATTCATGAAGCCCCCATTTAATGAAGGGAATTTAGAAAGTTTTATACTGCTGGACACAAAAGAAGCAGATTGCAAAAATGTGCTTTGCGGATGCTCTTTCGAAAGTTTGGTTGAAAACAATAAGCCGTTTATAATTCCAAATGTTCTTGATTTTTCTATGACCAATAATCCATTTGCAGTCCATTTATTGAGCCAAGATATTCAAAGTTTTTTATTGGCACCGGTCATTAAAGACCATAAACTATTAGGTCTAATACAACTCGCTTCATCAACTATTAGAACTTTAAACTCTGTTAATGCAAATAAGTTGGAGTTGTTATTACCCTATATATCCGATACTATTGAAAAAAGCAATGATGATATGGTAAATCATTTAGAGGCAATTATTCAAAAGGAATATACTTTGATTCATCCAAGTGTCTATTGGAAATTCAAAAAGGAAGTTCGAAACTATTTCCATTCAAATATTTCAATCAAAGAGTACACTTTCAAAGAAATTGTATTTAAAGAGGTCTATCCATTATATGGACAAATTGATATTAAAGATTCTTCTGAAAATAGAAATCGCGCCATTGTAAATGATTTGAAAGAACAAATCAACCAAATCATTACTATAATTAAAGGTTTAAATTTCGATAAAAAAATTGGAGTTATCGAACAAAAAAAACATGAATTACAAAAATTTCTATTAGAATTAGACCAACCATTAAAGAATAATTCAGAACAAAAAATTCACCATTACATAGAAACAGAAATTCATTCCTTTTTAAAAAATTTTGAATTCAATCAAAAAACAGAAAACAAAATAAAGGACTATTTCAATAAACTAGACCCAAAAACAGAAATGTTTTATCAAACACGGAAAGATTTTGATGATACAATAATGAGTATCAATAAAAAACTTTCTAACATTCTGGAAAGCAAACAACAACAAGCCCAAGAAATTTTCCCGCACTATTATGAAAGTTTTAAAACGGATGGTGTGGAGCACAATTTGTACATCGGCGCATCAATTGAACCAAACAAAGTGTTTAATCCAATTTATTTGCAAAATTTACGACTATGGCAATTGGAAACACTTTGCGAAATGGAATTGGAACACCACAAACTTAAAACAAATTTGCCATATACGCTTGACGTTACTTCACTTATACTCGCATCAAGTACTCCTATTTCTATTCGTTTCAGAATGGATGAAAAACGATTTGATGTTGATGGCTCGTATAATGCCCGCTACGAAGTAGTAAAAAAAAGAATTGATAAAGCATTTGTAAAAAATTCTGAAGAACGCATTACTCAAAAAGAAAAAATAACAATTGTGTACTCCAATTCAGCTGAAGAAAAAGAATACATTAAATACATCAAATACCTCCAGCACAAAAATATATTGGAAGCTGAAATAGAAAAATTAGAGGTTCAGGATTTACAGGCTATTTCTGGTTTAAAAGCACTTCGGGTAAAAGTAAAGCATAGTGACAATAGTCTGTTAATAGAAGCAAAAGAATTCATCACAAAACTTTTTAAAGAAAGATTGGACTCAAAATACTCCTATCACAATCTGGAACATACAAAAAGTGTTGTGATGGGCACAGAAACTATTTGCAGGGCTGAAAAAATTGACCCGGAAAAAACAAACTTACTGCTTTTAGCTGCGTGGTTTCATGATGCGGGCTACATTGAAGGGGCTGATAATCACGAAAAAAAGAGTATTAAAATTGCTTTAGATTTTCTGCAAAGAAAAAATATTTCAGACAACATTCAGCAAAAAGTAAGTGATTTAATTTTGGCCACTACATTTAATTATATCCCAAAAAACAGATTAGAAAAAATAATTAAAGATGCAGACAACGCTCATTTGGCTAATGAAAACTATCCTGATTCATTAGAGTTATTAAGAGGAGAATGGGAGAACTCAATCAATAAAAAATATTGCAATGACGATTGGTACACCATTAATATTGAATTTCTTAAAAAGCATCAATATTTCACAAAATTTGCTCAAAAAGAATGGCAGAATTTAAAAGATAAAAACCTGAATTTAATTGAAAATAAATTACTAAAACAATAATACGATGGATGAGAAATTATTTCATGAAAAAATAGAAAATTCGTTTCGGACGAAAGATAAAAAAAAACAGCCCAAATTAGAGAAAGGCGTTGATACAATGTTTAGGACTACTTTAAGCAACCATAACAATCTAAGTAGGTATGTTGATAATAAAGCTCATATTTTATTATCTGTAAATGCTATAATCGTTTCAATTTCACTTTCTAAGATTTTTCCAAAATTAGATAATCATACCAATGCACATTTATTCATACCGACATTAATTTTAATTGTATTTAGTGTAACATCAATGATATTTGCTATTCTGGCCACCAAGCCTAGCATTACTAAAGGTAGTTTTACCAGAAAAGAAGTGGAAGAAAAAAAAGTAAACCTTTTATTTTTTGGAAACTTTTACAAAATGCCATACCAGGATTATAATTGGGCAATGAATGAATTATTGAAAGATAGCGAATACATATACAATTCTATGATAAAGGATTTGTATCATCTGGGCATCGTTTTAGAAAAAAAATACAGACTATTGAGAACCACTTACAACATTTTTATGTGTGGAATCATTATCTCTGTCATAGCGTTTTTAATTGCTTTTAAATTCAGATAAGAGAAAAATAATGAAAAAGAAAACACTCTTGTATCTCTTAACTCTAGCAATCCGTCAGCAAGAGTGTGATTTTTCATTTGCCACTAACAATAACGACATACTAACTCATAATTTCAAACTCTCAAAAAAGTCAATATCGGTTAAGTTTTCGAACACCTCCCCTTCCACTACAATTATTAGAAAAGGGTTCTGTCGCATCTGTCAAATTAAAACATAAAATAATCAAAATAAAAAAATTAAGCCGCCAACTTACAGAAGGATTTAAACATAGTAATCTCGGGATTAAACATTTGATTCTTTCGCAACATATGAACAACTTCAATAACACTTAGAGTTCTTTTTGCAGATTCAAAATTTTTAAAACCTAAACCATTTAAAATCCTCCACTTTATAAAACGACGATCCTGTTCTACTATGTCATTAAGGTATTTACATTATCGAACCTCTATTTTAGAATTTGAGCCACTATTGTCTATATTTATTAATCGGGGCTTGCAATTATTATGGATCGCCTTGATTAAAAATGACTGGGCGCTCATCCTCTGCCTTCTCTTAGTCAATAAGAAATCAACTGTAGTGCCATACTTATCAACTACTGCCCTATACAAATAACACCATTGCCCTTT
>NZ_DASTTN010000561.1:0-8248 GCF_035760125.1 Flavobacterium sp. | reverse complement strand
CCAAAAACTAATCCTGCGGTAACAATTATTCTAATAATCAAATTCATAGTCTCGTCTTTTAAAATTTCAATAAATATAACAAATTTTCTAAACTATATTAAATTATTTTAAAAAAGCACTTGCTAATTCATAAAACATTGTAGGGTTTTCGGCATGTAACCAATGACCAACATTAGGAATTGTAGCGACTGTTGAAGACGGGAAATGTGCTTTAATTTCATCAAAATCACTATCAAGTATGTAATTAGAACTTCCCCCACGTATAAAAAGAGTCGGTTTTTCAAAAATCAAATCTGCGCCTAATGCCTTTCCGATTTCATCAATTTTTCTATTGAAAACGTCCAAATTAAAACGGAAAGCCAATTGCCCAGGTTCTTGCCAATATAAACTTTTCATCAAAAATTGACGTGTCCCAAAATCTGGTATATAATTTTTCATTATTTCTTCAACCTCATTCCGGCTAGGTTTAACTGAAAAATCTACAGCATTCAATCCCGCCAATATATCCTGATGATGCGGAGCATAAAATTTAGGCCCGATATCTGCCACCAACAATTTATCAACTAAATCTGGATAAGAAGTAGCCAAAAGCATAGCTGTTTTTCCTCCCATCGAGTGACCTATAACATCAATCGACTCAAGACCGTTTGCCTGACAATAGTCAAAAACATCTTGAACCATAATTTCATAACTAAATTCATCCGAATGAAAACTGCGTCCATGATTGCGCAAATCCAACATATGCACCTGAAAACCATCGGCAACAAATTGAGTCCCTAAAGTTTTCCAATTATCAGACATTCCAAGAAAACCGTGAAGTATTAATAAAGGCTTTCCTGAACCTTCTATTTTTGAGTACAGCATTATAATTTAAGAATTTAGATTATAGAATTTAGATTTCATCAGATCCAATTCAATAATCAATTTATAAAACTATTTTATTAGTGAAAAGACTAAGCAAAGATATAAAAAATGGATTTTTAAACAACTAGGAATTTCGATGTGTTTTTAAGAAAAATATCACTAAAAGTGGGTATTGCATAAACAATTAAAACAACCTATTTTAGCCGAAAATGGACAATAATAACTCGTTTTTTTAATTAAAAATAACAAAAAAATACTTTCAAACACAATAAGTTATTAAACAGACATATACAAAAAACAAACATTCAAAAACTTTACATTATTAACATTAAATCTAAAAAAATGATTAAAAAATTCCTTTTACTTTCTGTTGTTATTTCTCAACTTACAATTTCTTGCAGTAAAGAAGACACCCCTACAGATCCTAGCGAACAAAATTTAGACACTCAAATTGCAGAAATTGTAAAACTACCTTATTCTTCATTAAAACCAGAACAACAAAAAGTAAAACTTGAAGCTGAAGCAAATGACATGCTGCTTCAAATGGACAAATCAAAAACGTCTGGAGCTATTGAAGCTATTGAAAATCTTGGAGATTTACTAAGTATAAATTCTATTGACATTTTTGACGGCAAAAGCGATAATCAAATTGAAGACATCCTAAATGTTTCAGGAGTATACGGCATCTATACTTGGGACAATACAAACCAAGTTTGGATTAAGACTGTCTCATCTACAGAGTTGAAATTTATTTTCCCTGCAAAAAAGAACCAAACAACAAATAACGCCAGCTTATCTTCTAACAGCACTTCATCTGACATAAAAGTACCATTTTCCGATACAGACCAGATCTACCTACCAACCTCAGTTTCTGCAATTTTAACTATTGACAATACACAAGCGGCTACATTTGTCATAAATTCAAAATACTCAAACGGAAAAAACACTCCAGATGAATCTGGTTTCAAAATGGCTCTAAATGATGGTTACGCTTGGGAAATCAGTGGTAAAAAAACACCGATGGAAGCTAAATCAGCATTCACATTTAACGGAAACAACATAATTGAATTTAATTCCGGTAGCACTGCTAACATAGACGAACTATTAAAAGATGATGCACTTGTATCATATAGAGGTAAAGCTAACGGTCTTATTAGATTAATGGATAATTTTGTTATAGTATGTGATATGAATATTGAAGGATTAGCTAATGACGAAGCGACTTTAGATCAATCATTAATATATCCAGAAGATTATAATTCTAAAACGCATTATACGGATTTAAGTATTTATAACAAAAACTTCTCTGAGGGATCTGCTCTTGCAAACAATAAAAATGTAAAAATGATTCTTGTTTCAAAAAAAGATGGAACAAAAATTGCAGATGTAATCCAAAAATCTCAAAAAGCTACTATTTATGAATCTCATAGTGTTTGGGTAGACGACAATACTATAGCCACTTATGGTGGTTACTGGAATTGGGATTACAGTATTGCAGGAGCTTTAGTGGAAGAATACGACGAAGTATTATACTTGAAATTCAATGACAATACCGAAGTTGAAATGAGCACTTACTTTTCAACTGGATTTGATAATTTAAATACAAAATTCGAAGATTTCTTAACATCATTTGAAAGAAACTAAATCTATTTAAATTAAAATAAAAAAATGAGGCTACCCAAAAAGTAGCCTCATTTTTTTATTGTCTGAATTGAGACCGTACTTTGCCCATAACCTTCCCAAGCACCTAATCCCCCTTTAATATTAGACTTCAAACTAGTGTTTGCAGGAAATATTGGATTTCTGCCGTTAATAATCTCATTTTGCCAGCTATTCCAAAAATCAAAACCGGATTTACTCATCGTTCGTAACTTCACATAAATCAAATCCCCGTCTGTAAAATAAGGCTTATATTTAGTTTTAGAGAAAACATAAATACCACGAGTTACCTGTAATGAAACTGATCTTGAAATAAAATTGTCGTCATTTAAATTTCCATATAATGACGGTACAAAAATTGGCTCGACTTCATCCACTCTTGTCTCAATTTGATAATAATTTTTTTCCAAATCAGGATCATTAAACTCCAAATAAACAAACCCTGTTGTGTCGCTTATATTTACTTTTCTGTAATCTGCTGATTTTATGTTAACCACAGTGGGAATACTCGTTTTTGCCTCTATTATTTTATTCAGATACTCTATTTTCAAGGAATAAGATTTACCAACTTCACCTATCATTTTAGATCCATAATACACATAAGGAGGCACTCGCCCCTCATCACTTTTCAAACTTAAAACCTCCTCATTTACACCATCAGTTACCGTTACTTTTGCAGAACGAATAAAATAATCAAGAATGGTCGTGGAGTCGATAACAGTATTAATCGGGATACTTCTCGACAAAATCACTTGAGGAACATCCCCTTGCTCAATCCATCCTTCTACAACAATTTTTGATTCACCTTCAACGCTCTTCACATAATCCTCTCTACTGCATGAAATAGAAATCATCCAGATGGACAAAAAAAACACCAACAACAAACAAAAACGCTTCATAATTTAAAATTTAAATCTCCAACTAATTGAAGGCAGAATTGAATATAATTTTTTCTCATCGGTATTGACACTTATTTTTTTTCCATCAACTGTAACTCGCAATACTACATAAATCGGATTAGATATATTAAACATATTAAATACTGAAAAATTCAAAATGCTTTCTTTTTTGGATGTTTTAAAAAAGGAATAATTGACTGAAACATCAGTACGTATATAATTAGGCATCTGCGCATTATTATAACTATCAAATTCCCTTACAGGCGTATTATTGATAAAATACCACGAAGTTGGCAAAGTAAAACGGTTACCCGAACTAAAAAGTTGAGTCAAACCAACATTCCATTTCTCATTAAAATCATACGCCCCAACCAAAGCTAGATTATGTCGTCTATCATATTTAGAATAAAATGGCTCACCATTATTTAGCCCATCAAATTGACGTACAGACCAACTTAACGTATAACTTATCCATCCACTAAACCTTTCATTATCTTTTTTTAACATCCATTCTAATCCATATGCCTCTCCATCACCAGTTAATATATCATTTTTTAAGGAAGTGATCTCATTAAACTGAGTAAGCCCATATGGATATTCAGTTAAATTTTTCATAGAACGATAGTACCCATTTAAGCAAGTGCTAATTTGTTTTGAAATTACTTTATTACTTCCTATCGAAAAATTATCAGAAGATTGAGAAGGAATTCCATCTGAAGCTGCTACCCAAAAATCTGTCGGCACACCTACACTCGATGCCGTAATTAAATTAATGTATTGATTTTGTCTTGTGTATGACGCAAAAAAAGAAAGATCTTTTTTAGGAAAATAATAAATCATTACTCGAGGTTCAAAATGCAGATAAGAAGTATTAGAATCTGTAGCATAATAATTTAGCCTTAAACCTACATCCGCACTAAATCTATCAGATAATTTTGGTTTTAAATTTACAAAAACAACAGCATTATTGGCGTGAATTGTCGTTTCTTCTTCAGATGCAACAGTCCCTAAATTAGAAACTTCAAATCTCTGAGGCAATAAATCATGTATTGTATATTGAAATCCAGACTCAAAAGGAATATTTTTTATATAATATTGAATAGTATTTGAAAAACCTAAATCTTGTATATAGGATGAAAAGTCAATATTAACATCGGCCTGTTTCATTTCTAAATTATTCGCATAACGAGTATAAAAAACAGAATTTTTCATTGTTACTGCATCAGACAACAGACACTTCCAAGTTGAAGAAATCACCATATTACTCCATTTTAAAGCCGTATTCAAGGAAGTTGTTGAGTCCTCCACTCTGAACTTATCTCCACTCAAAAAGGAATCTATAGTCAGACTATTTTTTTTATTAATTTCAGTAA
This sequence comes from Flavobacterium sp., assembly GCF_035760125.1. Classification (GTDB taxonomy): domain Bacteria; phylum Bacteroidota; class Bacteroidia; order Flavobacteriales; family Flavobacteriaceae; genus Flavobacterium. The sequence continues at coordinate 3,453 of NZ_DASTTN010000561.1, read as the reverse complement.
TAAAAGTAAAATTACTGTCATAAAACCCGTATCTATAATCCTCAGATTCCTTATTAGAAGACCCTTCACTTGATTTTAACAATGGGCCTACTATCTCGTCAATATAAGTCTTTCTTCCAGAAATATAAAAACCGGTTCTCTCGGCAATAGGAACAGAAAAAGTTATTTGAGAAGATAACAAACCTAAATTTCCTTGTATAGAAAAATCTTTAGGAGCCATTTGATACGGCAAAACCGAAACTGTAGAACTCAAACGGCCACCATACTTTGAATTTGTATTTGATCTATCAAACTGAACTTCGGCAATATGATCTGCATTATAAAAAGGAAAAACGCCTAATAAATGAGCCATGCCATAAACAGTCGCATCGGAATAAAGCATTAGATTATGCCCAGGATCTCCACCCCTCACATAGATATAACTATTACCATCTCCAGAATTCTGGACTCCAGGAGTTAATTGCAACAATTTTATAATATCGGGAGTCCCGGTAAGCGTAGGGACATTACCGATTTTTTGAGGATTAAATGCCAATTTTCCTCCTAAAGCAATTGTCATCGCTTTCTTTTCCTCATTCTGAATAACAACCTCTTTCAATTCAAAATTACTTTCATCTAACACAATAGAAAGAGAAACATCTTTTTTTAAATCTAAATCCAATGATTTGTTTACGAAACCTACGTGACTAACTTCAATTCTGACAGATCCAATTGGAATCTCAATTGAGTATCTTCCAATTGAATCTGTTGCAATATCAAATTTTAGATTTTCACTCGTCAAGAAAGACACATTAGCGCCAATAATTTTTTTTTCAAAATTATCCTTTACAAAACCATTAATTGTCGCTTTAGATTGTGCTATTAAATTAGAAAAACAAAATAAAAAAAGAAGAAGAATTGGTTTCAAAATATAACATTTATTAAGACAACAAAAGGAATAATTAAAAACCAATCCTTTTAACTATTGACTCTTCAATCCTCTAAAAAATTTAATTTAAAATTATTTTAATTTTTGCAGATACATATTCACCACATTGTCCAAACCAAGGTAAATCGCTTCGGAAATTAGAGCGTGCCCAATTGACACTTCCAATAATCCCGGAATATTTTGTTTAAAGAACTGAATATTATCCAAGCTTAAATCGTGACCCGCATTAATCCCTAGACCTAATTCGTTAGCCAAAACTGCAGATTTCACATAGGGATCAATTCCCTTTTCATTTCCTAAACTGTATTGATGTGCAAAAGCTTCGGTATACAATTCAATTCTATCTGTACCCGTTTTTTTTGCACCTTCTATCATCTCAGAAATTGGATCAACAAAAATAGAAGTCCTAATACCGTTTCGTTGAAATTCTTGAATAACTTCAGACAAATACGATTGATTTTTTATAGTGTCCCAACCCGCAGAAGAGGTAATTGCTCCAACTGCATCGGGCACCAAGGTAACTTGATCTGGCATGCATTCTAAAACCAAATCGATGAAATTATGCTGAGGATTTCCCTCTATATTATATTCTGTATAAACAATTGATTTTAAATCCCGGGCATCTTGATACCGAATATGACGCTCATCCGGACGCGGGTGAATCGTTATTCCTTGGCCACCAAACCGCTGAATATCAGCAGCTACTTTCAACAAATCAGGCACATTTCCTCCACGAGCATTACGTAAAGTGGCAATCTTATTTATATTAACGCTAAGTTTTGTCATAGAAACAGGTATTAATAGGTATGTAATTATATTTGATAAGACAAAAATACAAAGTAAAACCTAGCAGATTTTGTATATTTTTGATTATTTTGCATCGATTATTGAGGATACATTTATGACAGATTTAAAAGACTACATTACAAACGACTACAAAGCAATTGATGCTCAAGAAACTATTGGTGCTGTTCAAGATTTCTTTGGTGACTTAACCTTTTCACACTTTCCTGTCGTTGAAGAGGAAATTTTCATTGGAAGTATTGCCGCTGATGACATTGAAACTTTTGACAGTGATAAAAAAGTCAATGAATATAAATATGTACTGGAACATTTTTTTGCTAGAACCGATATGATTTGGCTTGACGTTTTGGAAGTTTTTGCCAAAAACCATACTAACTTAGTTCCCATATTAGATGAAAACAATAGGTATGTTGGATATTATGAAATTGAAGATGTCATTAAATTTTTCCATGAAACCCCTTTTCTAAAAGAACCTGGAGTCATCATTATAGTGAGCAAAAACACTGTTGATTACTCGATGAGTCAAATTGTTCAAATTGTAGAAAGCAACAATGGTAAACTTTTAGGCCTTTTCATTTCAAATTCCGATGTAAATACTGTCGAAGTCACAATTAAAATTAGTGTTGGTTCATTGAATGAGATAATTCAAACTTTCAGAAGATATAACTACGACATAGTTTCAGAACATAACGAAGATAATTACATCAAAAGCTTAAAAGAACGTTCAGACTATTTAGACAAATACTTGAATATGTAATTTTTTTGGATTAGATCATTTTAAAATCCAAAACAACAATAACAAAATATCAAACCCAAAAGAAATGAAAGTAGCTATTTACGGCCAATATTATTTAGTAAGCACAGAACCTATCATAAAAGACATTTTTGTGTTTTTCAACAATAATAATGTCGAAATGGTTATTGAATCCGATTTCTTGAAAATGTTGTATGAAAAAAAAATCATAGAAAACGAATACAACACCTTTTCCTCTCATGATGATTTGGATTCCAGTTATGACATGTTGATCAGCATTGGTGGTGATGGAACTATTCTTAGAGCAGTTACATTGGTTCGCAATTCGGGAGTTCCAATTTTAGGAATAAATGCAGGAAGATTAGGGTTTTTAGCAACAGTACAAAAAGAAAATATAGCAGCGTTCATGCAGCTTGTCATTGATAAAAAATATAAAATCTCAAAAAGAACCTTATTAAGCCTTACCTGTTCACCAGAAAACAAATCTATAGAAGGACTTAATTTTGCCATGAACGAAATATCCGTGAGTCGAAAAGAGACTACATCGATGATAACGATAGATACCTATTTGAACGATGAGTTTTTAACATCATATTGGGCAGACGGATTGATTCTTGCCACGCCAACAGGCTCTACGGGTTACTCTTTGAGTTGTGGAGGGCCTATTTTGACACCCGACGTAAAAAGTTTAGTCATCACACCTATTGCTCCTCATAATCTGAATGCAAGACCTCTTGTCGTTCCGGATGAGACCGAAATTCGCCTAAAAGTCTCTGGCAGAGAACAGCAATATTTAGTATCCTTGGATTCTAGAATAACAAGTGTAGCAAATGATTCGATTTTGACCATAAAAAAGACAAATTTCGAAATAAATATGGTGGAGATACCGGAAGAAACTTTTTTGAAAACCCTAAGAACAAAATTACTTTGGGGTGAGGACAGAAGGAATTAAAACTTCATATACGAA
>NZ_DASTTN010000560.1:0-28443 GCF_035760125.1 Flavobacterium sp. | reverse complement strand
GAAGTGGCGGTTCCACGTCCGATGACTTTTTCGTATCGATCGCTGCTTCCTTTGTAATAAACCAAAACGGAATATTCATTTTCAGTTTGATAAAAATTTCCATCGATAGCATGCTCCTGATCGATAATTCCTTTGCTATTTACTGTTAGATATTGATAGTTTGTGAATCCTTGTTTGATTAAAATAGCTTTTTCATAAAGACCATTTTTGGAATTAAAATCCATTTTGTTTTCTGGGGTCAAGCTGTAATTATTGAACATCCCAACAATATAGATAGAAGAACTTGGATTGGCCAAAGGGGATGAAAGACTGAAGTAAACCCAAGAATAATCTGCCTCAATAGTGTTGTTTTCACCGTCTAGTTTTCGGATTGAAAAATTTCCGTTAAGGTCTGAATAGTTTGTATATGGAAAATTGGCTTTGTCATTATTGGTATACAAATGAGTATTGTAAATGTCGTTGTCTGAGTTGACAAAACTCACGTAGTTATTGGCGTTTTTGAGATCTTTGGAATCAAAATTCAAAAATTCGTTTCCTGCCCAAAATTGTGTTTCCTGATCGTATTTATAAACAAAATTATTGCTGACAGTATATTGTGGGGCAACATTTTTTATGGCAGTACTGAATTTCCCGTTTTGAAGTAAAAGCACTTTAAGATTTTGCATTGGGTTCTGAAACATTATTTGATCTCCCGTTTTGATTTCAAAATCTAAATTATGTTTTGTATAAATGTTTTTGACTGTTCGGGCTTTTCTAATTTTTAAAGGAACTGTTACCAAGTCTTCATACAAAATGAAATATCTTTTCATGACCACTTCTTTGTCTGAATTTAAAATAGTGAGCACATAATTACCACTTAAGAGTATTTTAGTGTAATTATTAGGAAGGGATAATTTATAATGGGTAAAAATCTGTAATGTATTGAAAGAGTTAACGGTTTCTTGAATTTTTTGACCGTCAAAACCAGATAAGTATTCACTTTTTGGAATGTCTGTAGGAACCCAATTGTAATCACAGTGTTTGATTTCGTAATAGTAGTCGGCTTCGTTGCCAAATAAGTCATCAAATTGAAAATCAAATTGTTCTCCCAATCTAAATATAGGAACTACGTTTTGACTATTCTGAACAAAAGATACCGTTTTGATGTTATAAGGAGGTGCTATTTCAGTCTCAACTTGGGCAGTAAGAGTTAGGGAAAAGAATGAAAGAAGTAAAACGGCTATTGATTTCATTATTGATTTTCGTTCATGAGTTGTAAATGTACAAATTAACGAAAATTAATTAGAGCAAACGTATGAGTTTAAAATCAACCGCAGATTCGCAGATTTATTTTTTTAAAATTTAAGTTTTATAATTTTATAGAAATAAATTTGCTTTGTCATTTCGAATTGCTCGTGTGTGCTAATTTTGCTAAAAGTGATTTTTTATTAAAATCTGCAAATCTGCGATAAAAAATTTATACGTTTATCTTGGCAAACTATTCAAGTATAAAATCCAAATTCTCCTCAATCTCAGCGCTTATGTAATTTTCGTCCAAAAGAGAATCAGACAATAGTTTTTTGCTTTCCTGCAAACGGATAATTTTTTCTTCGACAGTGTTTTTGGCAATAAACCGAATTACATTTACTTTGTTCAATTGTCCAATTCTATGTGCACGGCCAATTCCTTGTTTTTCTGAAAAAGGATTCCACCAAGGATCCAGAAAAACTACATAAGAGGCTTTGGTAATGTTAAGGCCAACACCTCCGGCTTTCAGGGAGATGAAAAACAACAAAGGTTTTTCTTGTGCTTGGAAACGATTGACTTGGTATTCCCTTTCTTTCAAAGGGGTTTCTCCTGTAAGTTCGCAAAAATCTATTTTGTTTTCCTTGCACCAAGTTTTATAAAATTCCAAATTGGACACAAACGAACTGAAAACAATTGTTTTTTGGTTGGATTGTATTAAAGTTTCCAAATATCGGGTAACGGCAATATACTTCCCCGAATCCATTTCCGATTTGGAGTCAATCATTTTTGGATGATTACTCAACTGTCTCAAGCGCATCAACGTGTTGATGATATTGATTTTATCTACTCCAGAGCCATCAGTTTTTAATAACGAGTTTCTGGCTTTAGATTTTTCCTCTTCGTATAATTTTTCCTGTTCGGGTTCCATTTCGCAATAGAAAATCTGTTCGGAGAGTTCTGGCAAATCTTTTAAAACCTGTTCTTTGGTACGTCGCAGAATAAAAGGGCTGATGAGGTTTTTCAACTCCTGTAAACTGCTCTCGTCTTGTTTTTTCTCGATTGGGAATCTATAATTTTCGGAAAAGAAAGAATAACTTCCTAATATATTTGGATTGATAAACTGCATTTGTGACCATAAATCATCGAGTGAATTTTCAATTGGGGTTCCGCTCAGCGATATTTTAGAACTGGCTTTTACTTGATTGATGGCCTTAAAAATTTTGGAGTTTTTGTTTTTGATGTATTGACTTTCGTCCAAAATCAAGTACCTGAAATTGTATTTTTCCAAAATCGAAATGTCTCTCGAAACGATCGCATAACTGGTGAAAATCAGGTCGTATTTTTCCAGTTTTTTTGAAAGTATTTTTCTGTCGTTGCCAATGTATTGTACTCTGCGGAAATGCGGTGTGAATTTTCGGGCTTCATTATACCAGTTGAAAACCAAAGAAGACGGCAATACAATCAATGCTTTTAGGTATTCTTTTGGCATCAGAATTTCGTTTCCAAATAAATCGAGTTGAACGTTTTCGGCTTTTTCAAAATCCAATTGTTCTTGTACGGCAACGAGTGTAGTCAAGGTTTGGAGTGTTTTACCCAATCCCATATCATCGGCCAAGCAAGCTCCCAGACCGTTGTTGTAATGTTCCAAAAGCCATTTGACGCCTTCAATTTGATAGGGTCTCAATGTCGCTTTTACCAACGGTGAGGATTGGTATTCTATGTCCGCTTTAAAATTAACGGAATCTTTCAGCTCGGGAATGTTTTCAAGTACAGCGAAATTGCTTTTTAGCAAAGTAAGATTTCCATTTTGAACTTTTGCCAATTTTGCCATTGGGCCATAAAGGGTCATCCATTCAATCGGAATCAAAAAGTAGTTTCCATTAGGTAAAAGAAAGAGTCGGTTTCGGTTTTTTATGTTCTCAATTATTTCACTGAAACTAAATTCAAATGATTCGCAAACCACTATCATTTTGATGTCAAACCAATCGCTTTTGATTTCATTCGAGAATTGAAGGCTTACTTTGTGGGGGTCAATTTTCTTGCTGTCGATTTTTAAATCTTTAACTGAAAAACCATTAGATTCGAGAATTTCCTGATTCTCTATCACCCATTGAATGGTTGCGAATGGGTCTTGTTTTTTTTCCTTTTGCGAAAGCTCAAACAAGCTGTTTTCAGTTTTTGATAAGCCGAGTTCCAGCAATTTGTTTTCAAATGATGCCTCTTCGGCTGTTCTTTTATATTGAATCACTTTGATTTCATCCAAATTACGAATATCAATTTCAGAATGGATTTTCTTAGTCTTGCTATTGTCAAAACTAAAGCCGTTATAGTCGAATAAAAGGTTTAGAAAATAAGTGTTCTTAAAAAAGTCATGAGCTAGCTGAAGTGAACAAGAAGCGATTTTGTCTTTTTGTTCGACTGCAAATCCGGTGGCTTTTATATCTGCTTTTTTTGCCACATCCTTAATGAATTTTTCAAAGTATTCAGAAACCAATTTTGAAGGAATTTCAATGGTTTTGTTTTTCAAAAAGGGTGTGATTTTTTTAGTATTGATCTCTTTTAGGAGATACAATTTATGGTGGGCAACTAACCATCCAGGTTCATCCAAAAGTAGCGTTACAGCTGTGTTTGAAGGATGAAATAGTGTTGTCTCATCTTTTAAGAGTAATGTATAGGAAATTCCGTTTTCGTGTTTGTCAAATTCAAGACTAGTTTCCAATGTTGGATTCTTAGTTGCAATTCGACTAATGCGAAAATCTTTTTCTTTTCCTAGATTCAGCGAGAGCGGAAAATCTTCTTGAGAAACTAAAGTGTAAAACTGATCTAGATTAGTTTTTATGAATTGCCGAATTCCAAATTCAAGTTTGCTGTCTTTAAGTAAATCCTCAATGTTTTTGGACGATTTACTGTTTTTGCTGAATTTTTTAAAAATTGTTTCTGGTTTAAGCGCTTCACAAAGAGATAAAACTTTTTTAGTGTTTGTGTCTAAATTTTCAATAATCACACCAAAACTTTGAAGAACTTCGGGACTCGCTTTCTTGTCTAAATAAGTTATAACTTCAGAATGTCCTACAATATAAGCAGTGGGAATATGCGTGTTTAGTTTTTGCTCAAAACTAATATCAAAGCAAAACTGAAAAGAATTTTTAGTCTCCAAAAGCAAAAGGGTATTTGATTGTTGTTAGATTCTTTAAAAGACAAATTCCACAAATTTGCACATGTTGATTTGTGTAAATTTGTGGAATTTATATGATTTTTAACTTATTGTAAAATAATTATTTAAAACAAACAGGAATAATTTCACCTTTTGCCAAACAATATTTTTCTACCAATTCGGGAGCTATTTTATTCGTGTAATCTTCCTCAACAACGGTAAAACCAATGCTTCTTAGTTTGTCAAAATAATCACGGCCATAAATACGTACGTGGTCGTATTGACCAAATATTTTGGCACGCTCCTTTTGGTCAGTAATCGTGTCATCAGCAAAAGTTACGGCTCTAGATAAATCTTGTGGAATTTGCAAAATAGCCATTCCGCCCGGTTTTAAAACACGATAAAGTTCCTGCATGGCTTTGGTGTCATCCGGAATGTGTTCCAATACGTGATTGCAAAGAATGACATCATACTGATTGTCTTCAAAAGGCAAATTGCAAATGTCTGCCTTTACATCTGCCAAAGGCGAAAATAAATCAGTTGTAGTATAATCCAGGTTTTTTTGTTTGCGGAACAGTTTGTAAAAAGCCTGTTCTGGCGCAAAATGCAATACTTTCTTGGGTGCGGTAAAAAAATCGGTTTGCTCGTTTAGGTATAACCAAAGCAAACGGTGTCTCTCCAGCGAGAGTGTACTTGGCGAAAGCACATTGTTGCGTTGCGTTTCGTAACCGTAAGGTAAGAACGATTTGAAACTTTTTCCGTCAATTGGATCGGTATAAGTATCTCCTTTTAATGTAAAAGCAATAAAAGGACGTGCTACATAACTCAATCTAATTAATATAGGACGAGGAATGGTGTTGAGTATAAGTTTAAAGGCTTTTTTCATTATAGGACTAGTGGGATTTTTCTAAATTCATCTTCTTCATTGCTCACGATTCCCAATTCTTTGTAGATATAAGCAAACGTCGATAAAATCTCAGGTTTCCCGTCAATAATGGCTACGTCGTGTTCAAAATGGGCACTTGGTTTTCCATCAGCAGTTGTGATTGTCCATCCGTCTTTGTGTTGTTTGATGTTTTTGGTTCCCAAATTAATCATCGGCTCAATAGCTACAACCATTCCTTCTATGAAAAGTTTACCACGACCTCTTTTTCCGTAGTTTGGCATCTCTGGATCTTCGTGCATTTTTTGTCCTACACCGTGACCAACCAGTTCTCGAACCACACCATAACCATGTGCTTCAGTATATTTTTGAATTGCATTCCCAACATCTTCAACTCGGTTTCCAACTCGCAATTCACGGATTCCAACGTATAGAGATTCTTTGGTAACTTGAAGTAATTTTTTTGTTTCGGGTGCAACCTCACCAATTTCAAAAGAGTAGGCGTGGTCTCCGTGAAATCCATTTTTGAAAGCGCCACAGTCAACCGAAATCACATCACCGCTTTCCAATGGTTTGTTGTTCGGGATTCCGTGTACCACTTGTGAATTTGGACTCATACACAAAGAATTTGGGAATCCGTAAAGTCCTAGAAAACTAGGTACTGCACCATGATCCCTGATGAATTCTTCTGCTCTTTTGTCCAGATATAATGTTGTAACACCTTCTTTTATTTCGGAAGCTATCATTCCTAACGTTTTTGATACGATCAATGCACTTTCGCGCATCAATTCTATTTCCTCACGGGTTTTTTGAATAATCATATTTTCAAATTTTCAGTTTGCAAAAATACACTTTTAAAATTATTTCTTTTGTGTTGACTTGGTTTTAATTTTTATACTTAATAGCAAGGATAAGTGAATTTTGCAATTAATTTTTTAAAGTATAGTTTTTTAAATGCTTAAATTAGCTAATAAATCAATTTGTTAACTATGGATGCATTTCTAGAACAGGAAAACAGCAAGAAAGAGCAAGATTTGGATAGAATGAAAAGAAATGCATTGATCCTTTTGGGATTTGCTGTAGTTCTTTTTGTGGTTGCTAATGTATACAGGATTGATTGGTTGAAAGCTTTGAGTGAAGCGGCTATGGTGGGTGGTATTGCTGATTGGTTTGCTGTCGTAGCCCTGTTCAGGCATCCACTTGGGATTCCAATACCGCACACGGCTTTGATTCCCAGTAATAAAGATAAAATTGGAGAGAATCTAGGGAATTTTGTTTCGGATGAGTTTTTGACAAGAGAGAAATTAGAAGTCAAAATTGAACAATTTAATGTAGCTGTAAAAGCTTCAGATTGGTTGATTGACGAGAAAAATGCGAATCTTGTGGCTAATTTAATTGCAGAAAATGTGATTCCAGGTGCTTTGAAAACAATCGATGATGAGGAAGTAAAGCATTTTATACAAACACAATTTAGTGATAAATTGAGTAAAGTGAATTTCGGGGAATGGATTGCTCTTGGTTTGGAATCATTGGCGAAAAGTGAAAAGCAAGAGGAATTGGTGACCAATGTTCTGAAAACGCTTATTGTTGAATTGAATAACAATAAACATCTGATTGAAGAAAAGGTGAAGAGTTCGACCCCGTTTTTGTCTTTTGGTTTGGTTGATAAAAAAATAACTGAAGGTATTTTTAATGGATTGTATGATTTTCTGGAACAAGCCAGTTTTGAGGATAGTGCTATTCGTAAAAGAATAAATGACTATGTAATGCGTTTTGTAACAGAGCTGAAAGAATCTCCGGAAATGCAGCAAAAGGTCAATGATTTAGTTCTTGGTTTTGCTAACAAAAAAGAAGTACAAGATTATATTAATGGTATTTGGCTGGAAATTAAAACGGCTATCACCAATGATTTGGCTCAAAAAGAGAAATCAACTATAAAAAAAGGCATCGCCAATATGATTCAGGGTTTTGGAAAAGGAATACAAAACGATCAGTCGATGATAGATAAGATTAATAATTTTATCAAGAATGATTTGTTGTCAGTTCTTATTAATAATAAAAAAATGATTGTCGATTTGATATCTTCCACCGTGAAAAGTTGGGATACAGATGAGGTTTCCAAAAAGTTAGAATTGGAAATAGGAAGCGATCTTCAATATATAAGGATTAATGGAACTCTTGTGGGAGGTTTAGTGGGGCTCCTGATTTATGCAGTCGAATGTGTGTTGCAAAGTTTTATAATGTAAAATTTTAGAATAAAAAAAACCTCAAATTTTCATTTGAGGTTTTTGGAGCGAAAGACGAGGCTCGAACTCGCGACAACCAGCTTGGAAGGCTGGAGCTCTACCAACTGAGCTACTTTCGCATTACTGAGGTGCAAAGATAAATAATAAAAACAGTTATTTGCAAATTTTTTTTTGAAAAATAAATAGACATTTCTCATTCCTGTTTACAACCGTTTTAAAATTAAAATGTTATACTTTTATTTTTTTTAAATGACCATGCAAAACATCGAAAAAATTACTGATTTAGAGACCTATTCCGTAAGACATGCTGTTCTTCGAAAAGGAAAATCAATTGAAACTTGTCAATTTGAAGGTGATGATTTACCTTCTACACATCATTTTGGGTATTTTGTAAATAATGAGTTAGTAGGAATTATATCTATTTTTAAAAATAATAACAGCATCTTTGCAGCCAATAATCAATATCAAATTCGAGGAATGGCCGTTTTGGAATCACATCAAAAAAAAGGAATCGGAGAATTACTGGTTAAGTATTGTGAGGCTTACTGTAAAAAACTGCAGTCCGATTTAATTTGGTTTAATGCAAGAACAGCTGCTGTCGGCTTTTATGAAAAATTAGGCTATACCAAGGTTGGAGCAGCTTTTGAAATAAAAGATGTTGGTGAGCATTATTTAATGGCAAAAAGCATAAGTAATGAATAAGTTTTATTTGTTTATTGTCTTTGCAGTTTTAATAAGTTGCAAAAAAGAGCCTATTTTAAATTTAGACTCTTTTACAAAATCTGATCCTACTGATAAAGAAGGAGAAGTTATTGAAATTGACACTGTATTAATTACTCCTTTTAAAAGCAAATCACTTATGGATTTTTATAAATCCAGAGACAATCAAACCGTATGGCAATCTGAAAAAAATAGAAAAATCATTCTTGAAACCATAAAGAGATGTGAAGTCGAAGGGTTGAATCCGTCAGATTATAATATTTCTAAATTAGAAGACCTCGAAAAAAACTTCAATGATTTAGACGAAGAAGAACAGGTGAATTATGATTTGTTACTTACTTATAATTTTGAAAAATATCTCACACATCTTCATAGCGGGAAACTTGATCCAAGAAAATTATACAATAATTGGGACTTGAATATTGATGAATTGGACACAAAATCTATTCTGAATAATGCTTTGGAAAAAGACTCACTTATTTGCATAACAGAAAAATGCCAACCAAAAGCGTTGACTTATATGAAGTTAATAAAAGCTTTGGAGCTCATTAACGAATATCCGGAAGACAAGACACAACCGATAGACACTACGGACGTAGTAAGACACAATCATGCTAATCGCGCAATAATCAATATCAAAAAGAAATTACTCTATTGGAAAGATTTAGACAGTGAAGATAGCATTACTTCCATGTATGATGATAAAACGTTTGAAGCGGTCAAGAAATTTCAAACTCGACATGGTTTGATTTCGGATGGTGTAATTGGTAAAAGTACGATAAAAGCGCTTAATTTTTCCAAGGAAGAGAGAAAGCATCAAATAATAGTTAATCTGGAGCGTTGGAGATGGTTTTCGAAATCATTTGCTCAAAATTATGTCCTAATTAATATTCCTAATTACAGTTTAAATGTTGTTGAAAACCAAAACGCAACTATGAGTAAGCGTATTGTTGTGGGGAAAAATAAAAGAAGAACACCAGTGTTAACATCAGTTTTGCAAACGGTTGTTTTTAATCCTACCTGGACTGTTCCTCCAACTATATTGAAAGAGGATATGATTCCTGAATTAATCAAAGACAGGAACTATCTGAAGAACAAAGGAATTGGAATCTACGATTCTGATACCAACGAAGTTGACCCGAAAAAATGGGATGAAAATCGACCTAGAGGATATCGTTATATCCAAAAGCCGGGCTATTATAATGCTCTGGGAGTTGTTAAAATTAATTTTCCCAACAGGTATAGTGTGTATTTACATGATACAAATCATCGTGATTTGTTTGAGCGAAATTACCGTTCATTAAGTTCAGGTTGCGTGCGTATTGAAGAACCTTTAGAATTGGTTGAACTTTTATTGGATAACCCAGAAAAATATTCAAGAGAAAAAATGGACTCTATCATTGCGACCAAAAAAACTCTTTTTATAGTTATAACAAAGCGCTATGCAATTTACCAATGGTACTGGACGGCATGGAGTGAAAATAATGAATTGATTTTTAGAGATGACATCTACAATCTGGATGCCGATTTATATACCCAATTACGAAACTAATTTGAATTGTTTCAAATTATTGATGGAAGGATGATAGATATATAAACAAGATTGTCCTTTTATCATTGTAATAATTTCTGAAGCGAATTCAAGTGGAACAGCAGGGCATCCTTGACTTCTTCCTAATCGCTTGTGGTCTTTTATAAAGGATTCTGAAACATAATCGGCGCCATGAATCACAACAGCTCTTTTGCGTGCATAATCATTTAGACCTTTTTCTAAACCATCTAGTTTTAGTGAAATACCGTGTTTTCCATTATAAACTTCTCCTGTGGCATAAAAGCCTAAGCTACTTTTGAAAGATTCTGGCGTGTTGGAAAAATTATTTGCAAATTCCTCGCCTGTATTTCTTCCGTGAGCAACTAAGGATTGAAAAAGTACCTCGTTGGTTGACAGGTCAATAATCCAAAGACGCTTAGCATTCGATGATAAACTAAAATCAACCAAGGTTAGTATATCTCTTTTGATTAATCCTTTTTCTTTTAATTCATAAAACCCTTTCAATGCTTCGGCAAAACATTCTTCTTTGGGTAATTGAAATTGATTGACTTGTAATGAATTGTAAGCTAATTGAATCTTACTGTCAATACTTGATATTACATTAGGAGTGTTTTTTTTATTTGTAGCTATTTTATTAATATTTGTGGTATTGCCTTTAAAGGACAAAGACAAAAATAGGTAGAATGTGGAGATAAAAATCTTATAAAGCATTGTGTTTCATTTTGTTGTAAAATAATTTGGGGATTACAAATATACAAACAATTACAACTTAGCAAAATAAAAATGCATTTTGACAGTTAATTTTAACTTTTTATCGATTTTTTTTACAGAAAAAGAATATTTTGCTAGTATTTTTTTTAAAATATTATGTTACTTTTGTTACAAATCAATATCTTTTTATGACCATAATTAGAAACAGCATTGTTTTTTTCATAATTATTTGCACAAATATACTTCACGGTCAAAAAAAGACGCTTAATACGAAGTCTATTACAGCTAAGATTTCTATTGATGGTAAAATATCAGAAGATGCATGGAAATCGGCCGAAATTGCATCAGATTTTGTTATGTATCAGCCAGATAATGGTAAGTTAATAAGTGAAAATAAAAGAACAGAAGTAAAAGTGGTTTATGATAATGATGCGGTTTATATAGCTGCAACATTATACGATGAAGACCCTAGCAAAATTAAAAAGGAAATTACCAACAGAGATAGTTTTGGGGTAACCGATTATTTTTCAATTTTTATTAATGGATTTAATGATGGGCAACAAGATTTTAGGTTTTATGTAACCGCTGCAGGGGTACAGTTAGATTGCATTGCTACAGAAGATTACAAAGATTTCTCATGGGATGCTATTTGGGACAGTAAAGCAGTGATAACCGATAAGGGTTGGGTTGTTGAAATGAAAATTCCTTATGCGGCTATACGTTTCCCAAATTCAAACAAACAAACTTGGGGTATTAATTTTCTTAGGAATATTGAGCGTGACGTACAAGTGTATTCTTGGAATCGAATTGATACTAAAATTGGAGCTGAACTTACACAAAACGGATTGCTGGAGGGAATTGAAAATATCAAAACCCCAACTCGATTATTCTTTATTCCCTACATTTCATTTTACAATCAGAAAGACGATACCCAGTCGGATAATACATTCAAGGGAGGTCTCGATATCAAGTACGGGATAAATGATGCTTTTACTTTGGATGCTATTTTGGTGCCAGATTTTGGGCAAACTAAATTTGATAATGCCATTTTAAATCTCGAACCATTCGAGCAAAAATTGGATGAGAATAGGCCGTTTTTTACCGAAGGAACTGAGCTGTTTTCTAAAGGAAACCTTTTTTATTCAAGAAGAATAGGAGGGTATCCGAGTTCGGATCCAACAGTGGGAGAAAATGAAGAAATTACAGATTATCCAAGTACTGTTGATTTACTCAATGCGATCAAAATTTCGGGGCGTACAAAAAAAGGTTTGGGAATAGGTTTTTTGAATGCCATTACCGAAAAAACATACGCAAGCATAAAAGACACTGTAGCTTCAACCAGCAGGAAAGAAGTAATTGAGCCACTTGCCAATTACAATATTGTTGTTTTGGATCAGCGTTTTAATCAAAATTCATCTGTAACATTTGTCAATACTAATACTATTAGAAATGGAAGTTTTAGAGATGCCAATGTTTCGGGACTTTTATTCGACTTGAACACCAGGAAAAATAGCTATAGCCTAAATGGGGACTTTAAATATAGTAGCGTAAATACTTTTGAAGATTATGACGGCTATAAAACTGCTTTGAATTTTGAAAAAACAAGCGGTAAAATTAGATATGAAATTTCGGGGAAATATATTTCCGAAGATTACGATGTTAATGACCTTGGACTGATTTATTATACCAACTATCATGGCGGTTATGCTAATGCGAGCTATAGAATCTTGAATCCAACTTCTGTTTTTAATACCTTTAAAGTTCTTCAGGAAGCTAGTTTAGAAATTCAAAATACAACAGGCAAAATACAAGACGATTATCTTAAGACAACCATAGGGGCATCTTCTTTGAAAAACAACTATTATGAATTTTCTTTATTTTACACACCTAAAGAAACTTTTGATTTTTATGAACCCAGAGTTTATGGTCGTTATGTGTATGTGCCAAAAAGGGTATCTTCATATTTTGGATTTGAGTTAAATAGAAATCACGCTTTTATTTTGGATGCAACTGTTTCATTTACGAAATATGATGAAGAAAACAGGCAAACTTATGAAATCTATATCAATCCAAAATACCGATTCAATAATCAATTTTCATTAGAATATGCCTTGGACTACACGACCAAAAGAAATGACAGAGGACGTGTGGGTTACGACGATTCTGGAATTGTATTTGCCGAAAGAAATAGAGAAATTCTTCAAAATACCCTTACTGGAAAATTTGCCATTACTAATAAAATGGCCTTAAATCTGGATGCCCGTTACTATTGGTCTTATGCAGATAATCATGAATTCTTTACGTTACAAGACGATGGTTATTTAACTCCAAATCCTAATTATAACCTTAATAAAAACAAAAATTTCAACTCTTGGAACTTAGACTTATCGTACTCATGGTGGTTTGCTCCCGGAAGTGAAATGATTCTCTTGTACCGTAATTACGCTTTGGAGGAAACCAATCAAGTGGAAAAAGACCTTTCGACCAATTTGTCAGATATTTTCAATAGTAATTTGACTAATATTTTTTCTGTTAGTATTCGTTATTACATTGACTATAATGTGATAAAAAATAAATTTTAGTCATTTTTCTACAAAACTGTAACATAAATAATAAACAATAGTCTATTGAGGCAACAGTTATTAAATTCAAAATCTGATTTAATATTCTTAAGCTATTTAAATTATTGTTTTCATGAAAAAGTATTATTTCTTCTGTTTTCTTTTATTTTCAACTTTGATGCATAGTCAGAAGAAATCTTTGCAAACAAAATTTACTGGTGAGAAAATAACATTGGATGGGAAATTAGACGATGTAATTTGGCAATCGGTTCCTATTGCAACTGATTTTGTTATGTTTCAACCTGATAATGGTAAGGCAATTCCAGAAAATAAAAGAACCGAAGTTCGAGTTTTATATGATAACGAGGCTATTTATATTGGAGCCTTGATGTATGATGACGAGCCGAGCAAAATATTAAGGGAAATTAACAAAAGGGATAATTTTGGAGCAGCTGATTTTTTTGGTGTTTTCATTAATGGTTATAATGATGGACAACAGAATTTTCAGTTTTTTGTTAATGCCGCAGATGGACAAGCCGATTGTTTAGCAACCGACAGTAATGGAGAAGATTATTCTTGGGATGCCGTTTGGGATAGTAAAGCGGTTATTACTTCTGTCGGGTGGGTTGTCGAAATGCGAATTCCTTATTCTGCTTTGCGATTTTCTAGTGAAAGCAAACAAACTTGGGGCATTAACTTTTTTAGGGAAATACGTAGAGACCGACAAAAATATTCGTGGAATTTAATCGATAATAAAATTGGAACATTTACCCAACAAAATGGGACTGTGGATGGAATTGAAAATATAAAAACACCTACAAGACTTTTCTTTTTGCCGTATGCATCTTTTTATACTTATGCGAATGCCGACCAAAAAACGTACGGAGAATTAAAAGGAGGTTTGGATATTAAGTATGGAATAAATGATGCCTTCACTCTTGATGCGATGCTTATTCCTGATTTTGGTCAAACAAAATATGATGATCGAATTCTGAATTTGTCTCCCTTCGAACAACAATTCAATGAAAACCGTGCCTTTTTTACTGAAGGGACTGATTTGTTTAGCAAAGGAAATCTTTTCTATTCCAGGAGAATTGGAGGCCCACCTTCCTATTCTCCAGAGACGAAAACTAATGAAGAAATAATCGAAAATCCAACAACGGTTGATCTTTATAATGCTACCAAAATATCGGGTAGAACAAAAGGCGGTCTAGGAATTGGATATCTAAATGCTGTTACCCAAAAAACATATGCAACTATTAAAGATACTATTACTCAAGAAACACGTAGGGTTTTAGTGGAACCGCTGACTAATTATAATGTTTTGGTTTTCGACCAACGTTTTCACAAAAATTCTTCGATGTCTTTAGTAAATACAAATGTAACAAGAGACGGCTCTTTCAGGGATGGGAATGTGTCGGCATTGGTTTGGGATTTAAACACTGCCAAGAATACTTATAATTTATCTGGAAATTTTGAATATAGTTATGTGAATGATATTGAAAATAAAAAAGACGGAATCAACACGACTTTGAATTTTGCGGAAACAAGTGGTAAATATCGTTATAATTTTGGCGGAAATTTGGTAACAAAAGACTTCGATAACAACGATTTGGGAATTATTTTTGAAACTAATTATTACAGTTTTAATGGATTTACGAGTTACAGAATTCTTAATCCAACCAAATTATTTAATTCATTCAATACCAATATTAATGGGTATACTCAATTTCAGAAAGAAACCGGTAAAGTACAGGATGACCAAATCAATTGGAACGTAAATACCACTACGAAAAAGAACCACTATATTGGATTTGGGCTACAATATCGCCCTGTAGAAATCTACAATTACTATGAACCAAGAGCCGAAGGCCGTTACAGCATTGACCCTACTCGTTTTGGAAGCTGGTTTTCGTTATCTACGAATTACAACAACAAATTTGCAGTTGATTTTAATCCTTCTTTTGCAGTGTTAAATGAAGCAAAAAGAACAACATTTAGTTTTTATTTAAGTCCAAGATACCGTTTCAATGACCATTTGGCATTAAATTATGAATTCAACTTTTTTCGCCAAAATAATAATAAAGGATATGTTGACAGTAGTTCCCAAAACGATGCTTTGGCTCCTAATACTATAATTTATGCGAACCGAAATGTTGTCAATTATACCAATAATATAAACGGAAAGTATTCTTTGAACAGTAAAATGAATTTTGATCTCTCGGCGCGTTATTATTGGTCTTACACCGAGAATAAGGATTTTTATGAGTTAGAGGACAACGGACGACTAACTCCTTATGCTGGCTATACCGATAACAAAAATCAAAATTTGATTACTTGGAATTTGGATGTGTCGTACAATTGGTGGTTCGCGCCTGGAAGTCAATTGACTATTTTGTACCGAAGTAATGCCGCGAAATACGATAATTTAATCAATAAAGATTTTGGAAATAACTATACTAGTATACTAAATAATGAAGATTTAAGTCATGTGATTTCCATTAGCGTAAAATACTTTATAGACTACAATCAGGTCAAAAATATTTTCTAGATTATTTTGATTCAAAATAAATTTTCCAATCAAAAGGCGTATCTTTTTATAGGATAAAATTCTCCTCAAAATTCTTGTTTTACAGATAGGTTTTTTGAAGATTTTTTTTGCGTTTTTTTTATAAAAAGCCACTTTTTACAACACAATTTTAAGTATTTGTTGTACTTCTCTTTTTTATGTACAATAGTAGTTTTGATGAACTTATATTTTTTTGGAAAGCTTTATCTTTGCAAAAAATTTCATACCATGAACAAAAAAGTAATTTTAATGATTTTAGACGGTTGGGGAAAGTCACCTGACCCGAAAGTTTCTGCAATTGATAATGCAAATGTTCCGTTTATAAATAGTCTCTATACAAAATACCCTAGCGCTCAACTTAGGACTGATGGTTTACATGTTGGTCTTCCTGAAGGACAAATGGGAAACAGTGAAGTAGGGCACATGAATCTGGGGGCTGGAAGAATTGTTTACCAAGATTTGGCTAAAATCAATCTTGCTGTTGAACACAAAACATTGGTAAAAGAACAAGTACTTATTGATGCTTTCGAATATGCCAAACAAAACAATAAAAAAGTACATTTTTTAGGATTGCTTTCTGATGGAGGAGTTCACTCACATACTTCTCACTTACGTGGATTAATAGATGCTACCCAAGATTATGGATTACAAAATGTATTCGTTCATGCTTTTACGGACGGTCGTGACGTAGATCCAAAATCTGGAAAAAAATATGTTCAAGATCTTGAAGATTACATTGCAAACACTACTGTAAAATTAGCTTCTGTGGTAGGACGTTATTATGCAATGGATCGTGACAAACGTTGGGAAAGAGTAAAACTGGCTTACGATTTAGTTGTAAATGGAACAGGAACTCATTCAACTAATGCCTATGAAACCATAAAAGAAAGCTACAAAAACCATGTGACAGATGAATTCATCGCCCCAACGGTTATGGTAGACGAAAATGATAAGCCTCTTGCGACTATCCAGGAAGACGATGTGGTTATTTTCTTCAATTTCAGAACTGACAGAGGACGTGAATTGACTGAAGCGCTTTCGCAAAAAGATTTCCACGAGCAAAACATGCACAAATTAAAATTGTATTATGTTACGCTAACCAATTATGATGAAACATACGAGAATGTAAAAGTAGTCTACAACAAAGACAACATCACGGAAACATTGGGTGAAGTTTTAGAAAAAGCCAATAAAAAACAAATTCGTATTGCCGAAACAGAAAAATATCCTCACGTAACATTTTTCTTTTCTGGAGGTCAAGAAACTCCTTTTGAAGGCGAAAGCAGAATATTGAGAAATTCTCCAAAAGTAGCTACTTACGATTTACAGCCAGAAATGAGTGCTTATGAATTAAAAGATGCTTTGGTTCCTGAATTAAACAAAGGGGAAGTTGATTTTGTATGTTTGAACTTTGCTAATGGCGACATGGTTGGACATACAGGAGTTATGAGTGCAGCCATAAAAGCTTGTGAAGCTGTTGATGCTTGCGTAAAAGAAGTTGTAGAAGCAGCTCTTGCCAATGATTATACAACCATCATCATTGCAGATCATGGAAACTGTGAAACTATGATTAATCCTGACGGTTCTCCAAACACTGCTCATACTACCAATCCGGTGCCGATTATTTTGGTGGACAAAGATTTAAAAACTATTCATGATGGAGTTTTAGGAGATATTGCTCCTACAATTCTTGCTTTGATGGGAATCGATCAACCGGCAGCAATGACTTGTCATTCGTTGTTGTAGAATTAAATCATAAACAAAAAAGAGACCAAATTCTAAAATTGGTCTCTTTTTGTTTTTAAGAAATTAAGTTGCTTCAAGAATGTTTTATTTTGAGTTTTTATTTTAAAAAACTCAAATCGCTTCCGCTGGCTAACTCTTCAGGTAATTGGTTTTGTCTAAAAAGACGTGCTTGTAAATTTCCTTTAAGGGTAATTTTTTCTCCTTTTACGTCTAGCCAACTTCCTTCTCGTAATCCTAATACAGGCAAACTATTAAAGGCATGAAATTCTTTGATTCTCGTTTCTCTCGTTTCTCCCATATGCTTAGATTGGTCGTCTGGATCCAAATAATGAGGATTCAAATTGAAAGGAATCAATCCTAAAGTTTGAAAGCTAGGCGGATAAATAATAGGCATATCGTTGGTCGTTTGCATCGTCAATCCACAAATATTACTTCCTGCGCTAGTTCCTAAATAAGGGGTTCCACTTTTAACAGTGTCCGCAAGAATTGCCATAAGGTCGTTTTTGTACAATTGTGTAACAAGAAGGAAAGTGTTGCCTCCGCCAGTAAAAATGCCTTCCGCTTTTTGTATGGCTTCTTTTGGATTTTCAAATTCATGAATACCTTTTACTGCTATGTTTATTTTGGCAAAAGCCGTGGCGACTTTAGCGGTGTATTCGTCATGTGTAATACCACCTGATCTTGCAAATGGAATAAATAGAATTGTGTTGCAATCCTTAAAATGCGATTGTAATTCTGGTAGTAGATACTCAAGGTATTCTCCTTCGTGCAAGGTTGAAGTACTTGCTATAATGCAGTTTTTCATTTTATATGCTGTGTAAAATTCTGTGTAAAGGTATAAAATGATTGTTTTTTAATGTATGGAGGGACGATTTTAATTAACAAACTTTTACCAACTTATTAGTAATTAATTTGGATGGGATTGGGATACTTTTACATTTTTCAAATGAAGTTGAGATGAGGTTTTTTCAATCTAATTTCAATCTAAAAAGATGAAAACTTTTTTTGTGCCAAAGAAGAACTGTTTTTTTAGTACTTAAGTTCAGAGAAAAATTAGTTTTTTTATAATCAATTCCAAATTGCTCGTGAAGAATAATTTTACTTTTTTATTTATCTTCTTTTTTTTAACACATTTGGTTGTCGCGCAAGAAGGTGTCGAAAAATTGATAAAGGGGCAGGTAAGCTCGAATGGAATTCCGTTGGAAGGGATCAATATTACGAATGCCACAACCAAAACAATGGTGGTTTCAGATCAATATGGTGCTTTTACGATACTTGTAAAAGTGGGTGATATTTTGAATTTTTCAGCCATTAATTATGAGGGTTTAAGGAAATATATAAGTATTCAAGAATTCAGAATGGGGAACATTATTACCGATTTAACTCCGAGGAGTATCGAATTGAAAGAAGTGATTATTAATGAACACTCCGAAATAAGTGCTGAGAATCTCGGAATAATTCCCCGCGATCAAGTCAAACTGACATCTCAAGAAAGGAAATTGCAAACAGCCGGTGATTTCAAGCCAATACATTTATTGGGACTATTAGGCGGATTGTTGGCGGTTGACCCTATTTTGAATGCTATAAATGGCAGGACAGCAATGCTCAAAAAAGCTGTTACTGTAGAGAAAAAAGAGTTTTTGATGGCCAAGATGGAAGGATTATTTGAAGATAAATATTATATAGAAACTCTAAAAATACCCGAAGAGTACATCAAGGGTTTCCAATATTATTGTATAGAAGACGAAGATTTCGCTAGGTCTTTAAAAGATAAAAACAAGACCATGAGTATGTTTTTAATTGTTGGTCTGGCCTCCAGTTTCAATAAAAACAGACAAAGTGATGTCGAGAACCATTAGCCTTATATTTTAATTTTATTTATTTCCTGTGAAAAATAGTTTAATAGTGTTGTTTGTTTTGTTAGGTCAAAATCAGTTATTGACTGCGCAAACAAATGTGGAAAAAATCATTACAGGAACCGTTATATCTAATACTAAAAAATTGGACGGGATTAGTGTTATCAATTGTATGAATAAAATGATGGCAGTAACTGATAGAGATGGTTGTTTTTCAATTCTGGCAAAAGAAGGAGATATTTTGAACTTCTCAGGGATTGATTATAAATATTTAAAAAAATACGTGTATAAACGCGATTACAATTCAGGAATAATGGAAGTGGATATGGTTTTTAACGCTGTTGAATTGGATGAAGTAATTATTAATAAAGATGCCAATATAACGGCTGAAAACTTAGGGATAATTCCGCGAGGGCAAGTTAAATTTACACCACAAGAGCGAAGATTATATTCTAATTCTGGAGGAATTCAAGGATTATTTAGTTCTATTTCGGGAGAAAAAGAGATTCTTAAAATGAATGTTGAAATAGAAAAGAAAGAATTGTTATTGAAAAAATTGGATTACCTTTTTGGAAATAAATATTATACTAAAACCTTAAAAATTCCCGAAGAACTCATAAAAGGTTTTCAGTATTATTGTGTTGAAGATCCTAGATTTGTTGAATCCTTAAGTTTAAAAAATAAATCTATGAGCATGTTTTTGATGACAAATTTAGCTATAGTTTATAATCAAAAAAGGGTAAGTGAAAAATAATTGAATTGGGATTACTTTATTTTTAATTAGGGAAAGTTGACTGGGAGGGATTTAAAAATCATGTCCTGAAAAAGGTGACTGCCAAAATTTAAATACTTTTTTGGAAGAAATTATAAAAAAAATAACAACCATAGATGTCATTAGGATTAAAATAAAGTTGTAATTTTAAATAGGTGTAAAGGTGTCTTTTTGATACTGAAACTACTTTTTTTGAGTTGTTAAACCTTAAGTAATTACAAATGAAAAATGTATTAGGAGTCTTGGTTTTGTTATTGAGTTGTCATCTTGCTTTTGGTCAGGTGTTAACTCGAAAAACAGTGCACGGAAAAGTAGTAAATGATTCTGTTGCTATTGAGAATGGTTTGGTTTTTAATATAAATGCCAAAACGGGTTCCATAATTGATACTAAAGGATATTTCAGTATTTTGGCGAAGGTAAAAGATACTTTGGTGTTTACAAGTTTAGGCTTTAAAAGTAAAAAAGTAGTGCTTTCGGAAAAAGATATTTCTTCATCTTTTTACAGAATAAAGCTTAATGCTGTTGCCAATCAATTACTGGCAGTTGTTGTTTATGCTAAAAATGGTCCACATCCAGAATTTGGAAATACACAAAAAATTGTGGACACTCAGTACTACGATGACCAACAATCAAATCCTGATAATATTTTGATGATGCCTACAGGGACAGGAGACCCCAATGCAATGGATTGTATCCGTGTCTATAAAATGATTTTTAAAAATTTATTGAAAAACAATCCCAATAAATCTGATTTGGTTTCGGATGTGGGTTTTACAACTGTTGCTATGCAAAGTGTCAGTTATTCTTTTTTTACAGATAAATTAAAATTGAAAGAAGATCAAGTAGGTTTGTTTCTGTTGTTTTGCGAAAATGACCCAAGATCCAAAACTTTTGTAAATACCACAAGTCAAGAATTTGAAATCATGGATTTTTTAATTACAAAAAACAATGAGTTCAAAAATATTGCTACTTTTGAAAAATGAAAAAAGGATTAGTAGTTGCTCTTTTATTAGTTTTTGCGTTTTCGTTAAGCAGTTTTGATGTGCATAAATTTTACATGGCCATTTACCAAATCAATTATGCACCCGAAAAGAAAATGCTCCAAGTTACTTCACGAATATTTGTTGATGATCTCAATAAAACCTTAGAGAAAAAATACAACAAAAAGTTTTTTTTGGGAACTGATAAAGAGACCTCAGAATCGATAGATCTATTAAAAAAATACTTAGCCGAAAATTTCACTATCAAAGTCAATGGACAAACCAAAACCATAAATTTCTTAAGTAAAGAAATGGACGGAGATGTGTTGGTTTGCTATTCAAACGTTAAAGACATTTCAAAAATGAATGCTCTCGAAATCTATAATTCGGTATTAATTGATTGTTTTGCTGAACAGCAAAATATAGTTCATGTGACAGCATTTGCAACTAAGAAAAGTTTTCTTTTTACCGAGAGTTCTACTAAACAAGTGTTAAAATATTGACAAGAAACAACAATTATGTTTAAAATTGTTATTTTCACCGCCTAAAAACAACTTAAACGCTAGTTTATGAGAAAATTTTCATTTTTATTTATTCTTCCAACAATTTTATTGGCACAAGAAAAAGCAGTTACACCAACTGTAAAGCAACCTGGTAAGTACGATACCAATAAATTTAGCCAAATGTATGATTTATTGGCAACTCCCAATATGTTTCGCACAGCATCAGGGGCTCCAGGTCCAGCTTATTACCAACAACAGGCTGATTATAAGATTGATGTAGAACTGGATGATAAAAATGCTAAATTAAGCGGTTCTGAAACTATTACTTATTATAACAATTCACCTGATAATCTGGAATATTTGTGGGTACAATTGGATCAAAATCAAGCTGCCAAAAACTCTCAGTCTCCATTGGTTGAAAATGAAAAAATAGAGGCTGTTTTGCCTGTAAATAAGTTTGCCAACGAATATTTGAAAGAGGGATTAGATCGCGGTTTTAACATTGAATATGTAAAAGATGCTAAAGGAAATCCATTATCCTATACTGTTAACCAAACAATGATGCGCATCAATTTGGCTACACCAATGAAGCCAGGGACTAGCATGACTTTTTCTATAAAATGGTGGTACAATATCAATAACTATCAGCAAGATGGTGGTCGTTCGGGTTATGAACTATTTGAAAAAGAAGGCAACAGGCTGTATGTTATTGCACAATTTTATCCAAGAATGGCGGTTTACAATGATGTTGAAGGTTGGCAAAATATGCAATTTTGGGGAGGCGGAGAATTTGCCTTGCCGTTTGGGAATTTTGATGTAAGCATTACGCTTCCTGCGGATCATGTTGTAGATGCTACTGGAGAATTAATGAACAGAAGCGAAGTGTTTACGCCGGAGCAAGTAAAAAGATATCAATTGGCTCAAAAATCATTTGATAAACCTGTAGTTATTGTAACGCAAGCTGAAGCCGAAGCTGCTGAAAAAGGATTTTCGGATAAAAAGAAGACATGGAAATTCAGTGCCAAAAACGTAAGGGATTTTGGTATAGCGACTTCAAGAAAATTTATTTATGACGCAATGGCGGTGCAATTGGGTGGGAAAGTTGTTATGGCTGAATCACTTTATCCAAAAGAAGCCAATCCGCTTTGGGGAGAAACATCAACAATGATGGTTGCGCATACTTTAAAAAGTTATTCTTCTCATACTTTTGATTATCCTTATCCAAAAGCAGTGTCTGTATCGGCAGAAGATCAAGGAATGGAATATCCAATGATTTGTTGGAATTTCGGTCGTCCAGATGAGAAAGGAGTGACGAGTGAACAAATTAAAAACGGAATGATAGGAGTGGTAATTCACGAGGTGGGACATAACTTTTTCCCTATGATTGTCAATTCTGATGAGCGTCAATGGACTTGGATGGACGAAGGATTAAACTCTTTTATGGAATATATGGCTGAACAAGAATTAGGAACTAATTTTCCTTCCAGACGTGGACCAGCCAAGAATATTGTTCCTTATATGAGTGGAGATCAGAAGATGTTGGAGCCTATTATGTCCAACTCTGAAAGCATCATTCAGTTTGGAAACAATGCATACGGAAAACCGGCAACAGGGCTTAATATTCTTAGAGAAACAATTATGGGGCGCGAATTGTTTGATTATGCGTTCAAAGTATATGCCAATAGATGGAAATTCAAACACCCAACTCCAGAAGATTTTTTCAGAACGATGGAAGATGCTTCTGCAGTAGATTTGGATTGGTTCTTTAGAGGTTGGTTTTATTCTACAGACTTCGTGGATATTGGTGTAAATGATGTAAAACAATATTATGTAACAGAGACTCCAACTGTTGCTTTGAAAGATGCAAAAGTTAGAAAAGGACGTAGTGGAATTGATAAAGGGCCATTTGTGTACTTAATAGCAGGAGATAATCCAGAATTGAATCCAGCTTCAAAGAAACCATTGCAAATAGAAGAAGTAAGTACTCTTTCAGAATATGTGAATCAAAAACTTACTGCTGAAGAAAAAGCGGCTTTGAAAAACCCGAAATATTTTTATGAAGTAGAGTTCAATAAGCCTGGTGGAATGCCAATGCCTATTATTGTTCAAATTACTTATGAAGATGGAACAATGGATAATTACAAATATCCGGCTCAAATTTGGAGAAAAAATAATGAAACTGCCAAGAAAGTGTATGCTACTAACAAAGTTATCAAACAAATTCTTATCGATCCAAAACTGGAAACTGCCGATATTGATGTAACCAACAATTCATGGCCAAAAGTGGAAACGAAATCTAAATTTGATTAATTTAGAATAAGAGACTAAGTTACTAAGATGCTGAGTTACTAAGATTTTAAAAAGCGGAATAAAGCTTAATAGTCTTAGAAACTTAGCATCTTTTTTATGACAATTTTAAAACACAAAGTTTTAAAATTTAATATCTTTGCTCATTAAATACAAAAATTATGTTTGGAATAGGAGGAGGCGAATTAGTTTTTATCATGTTTATCGTATTGATGCTTTTTGGATCCGATAAAGTGCCAGAAATAGCAAGGACTATGGGTAAAGCGATGGCACAGCTTAAAAACGCAACCAACGATATCAAAAGCGAAATTCAAAAAGGAGCTGAGGCTAATGGTTTTGACCAAAAGACCTTGAACGACATAACTGGTGGCATTAATTCCGAAATAAATAAAGTCACGTCAAATCTTTTGGGGGAAACTTCTAATACATTAAACGGGATTACTGAAACATTCAGTACAGAAGTTAATAAAACAAAAGACAGCGTGCTAAGTGGTACTACAAATCCTGATGGAACAACCGTTTTAGATGATCTGACTGGACCTATAAAACGACAAATGTAATGCTTGAAAAAATACTCGCCCTAGATACCCAATTATTTATTTATCTCAACGGTTTAGGTTCTGAGACCTATGATGGGCTTTGGCTCATTATAACTAAACAAGTCAATTGGATTCCCTTTTTTTTACTGTTGTTTTATTTTATTTATAAAAAAATAGGCATAAAGCAAACAGGTTATTTGTTGCTTTTTATTGCTTTTTTGCTGTTGGCTACAGATCAAATTACCAATCTCTTTAAATACACTTTTCAACGTCTAAGACCTTGTAATAATCCCGAAATCAACACTGTTATAAGAGTTGTTCAAGTTCGTAGTTCTTTTAGTTTTTTCTCGGGACATGCTGCCAATACCATGGCTGTGGCCACTTTTTTATATTTTATTTTTAAGAAACAATTCAAATATTTTGGGTTGCTGTTTCTTTGGCCACTCATATTTGCCTACAGCCGCATTTATTTAGGATTACATTATCCGTTGGATATTCTTTCGGGATATTTATGCGGGCTAATCACTGGTTATCTGATGTATAAAGCATACCAATGGGCTTTAAAAACTGGAAGAGTTAAGACGACAGAAGGAAGATAGCACAATCTCATAGAAGACAGTCAGAGACTGTTGGATAAGAGAAGGTAAAAGGAGATAATTGCTTTATATAAAAAATCCCATTCGCTAGCGAATGGGATTTTTTGAATCTGCAATTTAAAGCACTCGGCTAACCGTCAATCCATCACGAATGGGTAATAATACAGTTTCTACCCTTGGATCATCTTTAAGCAATTGATTGTATTCCACGAGTATTTTGGTGCTGATGTCATTGGGATGTATTGGTTCCAGTACTTTACCACTCCACAATACATTATCGGATAAAATGATGCCGCCCTTATTCATTTTTGACAAAATCATTTCAAAATAATTCAAGTAATTTTCCTTGTCGGCATCTATGAAAACCAAATCAAATTTCAAATTCAGATTTGGGATGATGTCAACGGCTTCACCCAAATGTTGTACAATTTGATTGCCCCAGGGCGATTTGTTAAAGTGTTTGCGTTGAAAATCAACCAATTCTTCCTTGATGTCAATGGTGTGTAATTGTCCGTTTTCCTGCATTCCTTCACACAAACACAAAGCCGAGTAGCCTGTGTAAGTTCCAATTTCAAGAATGTTTACGGGGCGAATCAATTTGGATAGCATGCTCAAAACACGCCCCTGAAAATGACCGCTTAGCATTCGAGGCAATAATATTTTTTGATAGGTTTCCTTGTTTAGGGCCGCCAGTAATTCCGGTTCTTTTTCAGAATGTTGTTCAATATAATCTTCTAAATCTTGGGAAATGAAATGCATTTTGTGAATTGTTGAAATTTGGCACAAAGTTATTCATTTAACATTTATAAAAAAGCAGTTGTATTTGATTTTATGGATGACTAAATGATTTGGGTTTAAATAAAAAGTAATAGAAACTTTTTTTGGAAGCTATTATAAAAAAGAAAAATTTTAATTGGGCATCTGTCCATAGGAAATAGTAGTAAAAAAGAAGTGAAATTTATAATTTATGCAGGTTAAAATGAATCACGAATTCATCTTTTACTTTTATGATACCTCCCATTTTTGTTGGTGGTTCAAGGCCAATGTCTGAAAATTTTACAGCTACAATTCCTTCAAGTGATTCTTTGGTATTTTTTAAAACTAAGTTTTGGTATGATAGGGTTTTGTCTGTTATGCGAAAATTCAAACTGCATTTGTAATTGGTGCCAAAAGGTTTTATGTTGGTAATAGTAACAGTACTTTTGGGAAATTTGGTTGCCTTAACAGTGGTCTTAAGGTCTTTGTTCATAATTCTGTTGCCACACTCAAAATTGTTCATGGAGATTTCAGATTTTAAACTGTTTTTAGTGTTTGAGTTTAAATAAATGGTGTCTCTGTATGGAAGTGCATTAGAGCAGTTGTATTTTCCTACAGTGGAATTTCCAAGAATTTCTATTTCCAATTTGTCAATAATTATGATGTTTGGGTCAGTGTCAAATAAGGAAATGGGCTTAGCTCTTCCAAGTAAAAAGAAAAGAACTAAACCCATAATTGTAAATAATATTCTTTGTTTCATATTAGAAAGTGATGGCCGCTTCAAACATAATTCCGTTAAAACTACCTCCGTAAAGATCGTTTAAACTGTTTCCGCTATATTGGGAGTAGTCTGAATAGTTTTGATTTGTATACGCTAATTTAGCAATAATATTTTTAGTCATGAACCAACCTAAGCTTGATTCGAATCTATTCACGTTAACTTTATCCGAAGCGTTAGATAATTTTCCTGAAACGATATTGTATCTTCCACCAATATAGAACTGTTCTGTTTTTCCAAATCGGTAAACTAAATCCGCTGCGTATTGATCTACACTGCGGGAGTCATCACTTCCTTTATGATCACCCCCACTTGTGAATTCGAGAGTTCCAAAGAATTCTAGCCCTTTGTATTTGACAAATGGGTTAATCATGAATGCAGTGTACCAATTTGAATATCCAGGACTAAATCTACCGGTAGTTGCATTGGAAGCTGGGTCAAAGTTGTTTGCTATTGGAGTTGTATTATACATGTAAGCTTGGTGCGACATGACTCCAAAGTAACGGCTACCAGCTCTGTCAGAACCCCATGGGTTTGAGCTCATATTGGCATTGTGATTATAGGATGCAGTGATTCTTACTCTCAAATCTTCATCTAATTGTTTGTCATAGCCCAATTTGGCCAAAATTGTCGGGCTTACTGTTGTGTTTGGATCCGGGGCGGTTGGAGTTGCAGAACCTGGTACAAATTCAGCAACACCTTGGTTTAATTTACCATTTGTGACCCCCAACATACTTACCAGACCATCTCTTAGGTAGTACACTTCCATTCCCATATCGGTTTGAAAAGAATCCATGATATTGGCTTCAATAAAAGGATTCAAAAGAGCATTACCATTATCCGTTCTTCTAAAGTGGGAATCTCCGTAATTGTTCTCCATTTGACCAATTTTTATACTGGTGTATTTCATTATATCTTCCAATAATCCCTTTTTGATGAAATCTAGTTTGTCAATTTGTAAATAACCACCTTTTACCCAAGTTTCGTTATGATGTCTTGAAGCAAGGTAGACGTCTAAATTTACACGTACTCCATCTGCTAATTGAGCGCCAAAGGTCAAGTTGGCTGCCGGTAAATTGAAGTTATTTTCTAAACCGTTTAGTCTGTAACCGGTAGTGCCAGCATTTCCGGAAATCACCGCCCCGTTGGGAGCCGTATAAGATCCTTCTTGTTGATCGTTAAATGATTTTAATCCTTGGAACTGCATAGCAAAAGCGCCACCTAGATCTACGCTCATACCGTCATATTCAACGTCATCCTTCTTGACATCAAATATATTTAATCCATCTTTACTTC
This sequence comes from Flavobacterium sp., assembly GCF_035760125.1. Classification (GTDB taxonomy): domain Bacteria; phylum Bacteroidota; class Bacteroidia; order Flavobacteriales; family Flavobacteriaceae; genus Flavobacterium. The sequence continues at coordinate 691 of NZ_DASTTN010000560.1, read as the reverse complement.
GTGGAATCATGTTTTGCATTTTTCTAAAAGAAACCTGTGCATTAACGGAGCTCAGGAATAATACACCAGTTATAAAAAATATAATTTTTCTCATGATCTTTTTATTTAAAGTTAATGTTGAATTTTATTGTCAAATCTTCTCCAGTTTTTATTGTGCCAAGCATAGCGGTTGGGGATTTCATGCCAAATTCTTTAAATGTTATTTTATTAGATCCTTGTAGATTTACAATTCCATTGGTAACTGAAGTTTTAACTTGGGTTTTATGTTCTTTACTCACACCTGCTATAGTGTAAGTACCTGTCAAGTTCCAAGTTGTTTCATTTACTTTTTCAGCTGATTTTAAAACATATTTAATGTTTTTGTTTTTGTCTGATTTTAATGTTTCATAGGCAATTTTATCCATTTTGGTTTTCTCGCTTTTTATTGTCTCTACAGGAAGGGTGATGTCAATGCTGGTTATAGCTGTTAATTTTGAGTTGGCTACGGTTAAATTTGCTGTTCCGGTTTTTGAAGCTGATTTCATTTCCCAATCATGAAGGGTTGAGGTTCCGAATACTGAGAAATTTGTTTTGGCATCTAACGTATAATTTTTTTGGGCATTTGCAGTTAGTGCAATTGCGAAGAATGCTAATGTTGCGGTAATTTTTTTAAGAATTGTTTTCATAGCTTTTTAAAAAATTGGTTAGTAAT
>NZ_DASTTN010000559.1:0-5574 GCF_035760125.1 Flavobacterium sp. | reverse complement strand
TTGTCATTTTATCTTTGAGGGATGGGATGAAATAGTAATATCTGAATTTTTCAAACGAGTAGAAGTTGAAAAAAAAATAAAAAAAAATAAGATTTGACCTTAATCCAATACCTTGAAAAAGATGCTTTATAGCATCTTTTTTTTGTTTAAAGACAATCACTTCTCTGATCGGGAATAAAAATAGTTAATTCGGGGATATTAGAATTTTGGATACTTTGTTACTGGAATTGCATTTTATCTTTAAGAGATGGAATAGTATAAAATAGTAGGGATTGTTATAGTGTGGTTTTTATCTGTAAAAAACATTTGAAATAAGAAGCGTTACAAAAACAAAAAAACAAAAAACTGATATAGAGTAGATAATAATTTAAAATCTAAAAAATGCTTAAATATGAATTACCAAACAAACAAAGTAACGTTCGCTCTAGATAACGACTACAAAATTGAATCAGGATATTTTAAAGTTGAAGACTATAAAGTGTCCTCAGGCGAAGACCCTCATGGGAATATTTATCAAGGATTAAAAGTAGATTTCAATAATAGTGACTTAGAGTTTAAAATAGGACGGCATAAAACAAAAGAAACAGCCAAGTGGTATAACTTAAAAATAGGAGCCAATCAAAATACATTTGACCATGGCGCTGATGAGTTGAATTTTGCAATGATTGGTACTTTAGTAATACGTCTAAAAGGAGGTGTTTTAGTTGACAAAGTAGAAGAATTTATTTTCGAATCTGTTGCACTTGCACAAGGACATACAGGAGGTAACAACTGGTGGTTTGGCGGAAAATTTTGTAAAAACATTGGCGACCACAGTGTAGAGTGTATAGGAAAAAACAAATTGAACCAAGATGTAAAATTTGTTTTTCAAAGAGGAGGCAATGATTTGAGCACAATTAAGATTAAGAAAGTTTCACTTTTTGATTTAGCAACATGGATATCAAATATTCATGATGCTAAAAAATTAGGAGAACTGGCAATGCCTGGTACACATGATGCAGGCATGTCGATATTGAGAAATTGCAGTGATGGATCAGGCGGTCTTATTGGACCCTTTACCAAAACCCAGAGCTTGTCTATTAGCGGGCAATTACTTTGCGGCTCACGATATTTTGATATTAGAGTTGATTACGATCATAGCTCCTTAATCACATTTCATAGAACAAAAGGCAATGGCTGTAGCGGTCAATATTTACGAGACATATTGGATGAAACAGTAAAATTTTTGAGTGAGCATAAAAGCGAATTCGCAATTTTTAAAATACGGTTCAGAAATTATGGCGACAACCATAAAGAAAGTGATATAGCTGAATTAGTAAGCGCACTTTTGGATAGTGCAGACTATAATGATTATTTGCTTAAACTAACGGATAGTGAGACTGGGGCGGACGGTAATATTATGGAGTTCCCAATCCACAAACTAAGAGGGAAATTAATAATTGTGTGTGGTTATGAGGACTTTTGTGATGTTAGAAAAGGAAGGCTTCGTTATTTTGATTATGATGCTTCCGGAATAAACAGTGCCGCAAACTTAACTGTTTATGATGAATATTCAGATGAGCAGAATTTCGATAAAATGAAGAAAATTCAATTAGATCGTTGGAAAGATTATGCAATTGCAGACAGGAAGTATTTCTTTCTGTTATCATGGACCATGACACCAAAAACGTATGTAAGTTGGCATTCAATTGAAACATTGGCAAATAATGCTAACAAAGAATTACCATCAGTTTTGAACGAATATATTGTTAATAAAAATTATTCAAAACCAAATGTAATTTATGTTGATTATTTAAACCAAGATGTTGCACAGAGTATTATAGTTTACAATAGTATATAAAACGATTTTAATATTAGCTATTCAATGTCATTCAAATGTTCTGGCAAATGGTTGGAAAAGTTGTCATATACAATAAGAGAGACTTCCGCTAAGATGGTATTGTCAAAAGCGGGGCCGAACAGCTTCGATCGAGCATCAGTACAAAGTTCAGCTTTCGTTCTTCGAATGAGCTTTTGGGGTAAAAATCCCCGCCTTCGGCAATACCTCTGCTCTTCGAGGTCTCTCATCCACAGCTGCTTCCTTCATACTATGAAGTTAGCGTAAAAGAAATTTGTTGTTTTTCAAGAGGATTTTGGATCCTCTTTTTTTTATTTGTAAAGTACTTGTCTATTCCGTATTAAAACTTGTCAATTCGGGAGTATTAAAATTGCGGAACATCATTATCATAATTGTCATTTTATTTTTGAAGGATGGAATGGCATGAAACAGTAGGGTAGTGGTTGTCGAGTTTGAAGGGGTTATGGGAGAGGGAAGTTTTATGAGCAGTTGAGAAAAAGTTACCATAATGAGAGTAGTCTATCCAACTCCGTTACTGATAAGAATATAGATTGTAAATAGGTCAGTAACTACTCATAACATGGGCTAGGAGAAATGCCTTCCGCTTCTATGGATAAAATAGTACAAATTAAAAAATTTGGCTATTTTAGCAATTATTTGTGAAGCGGAAGAAAGAAGGCACTTCGCCTAGCCCGATAACGTTGGCAGTAAGTTAAAAGCAGGAACTTGAAAGAAAAATTCGAAATATTGAAAGGTTTACCAGCCTACGGAGAAATGTATATTTCAATCCCTGAAAATGGCTATTCTGAATTTTCGGAAGGTTTAGTCATTAAATTTATTAAGAAAGACAATACGGAATGGATTGGGAATTTTGAAACTGGAAGTTCGAGTTTTAAATTTGCAGCCAAATTAAAGAGCAGTGAAAATGTTTTAATAATTGCGTGCGGAAATTGCTACATAATGAATCCCGAAGAAACTAAACCGAAAGTTGAATTTGGACACGATTATAAATATGTTTTTGAATATAAAACCAAATTTGTTTTAGTTGGCGAATATTCCATTTCTATTGTAGAAAGTATCGACAAAATTGAACATTTAGATAACTTATATTATGACGGAATAACAAATGTGAAATTGGAAGACGAAAACTTAATTGGAGAATTAAACAGTTATGATTCATACGGAGAAGGATATAAAAGTGATTTTATATTAAACCTAGAAACTTCAGAGTTTAAAGAAATTGAAAGAATTAAAAACCAAAATAAAGTAAATAACCAAAACGAAATAAGTCCAAAAGACGTAGTTGAAAACAAGAAATGGTGGAAGTTTTGGTAACTCTAAGTTCTGCTTTTTACATAGATGCTACAACGAATTTTGGCAATTGCCTTAATGGAAAGTTGGTTTGCCTCCGGCCGGTTCGGCTTTCAGCCTCGGGTTGTATTTGGGATGATTTACTTCGTCTATTCGCCCCGCTAATTAGCGGGACTCGGGTGGTAAATCCGAATAATGGGCTTAATTTAGTCCCAAACCCGCTGTAGTACCAGAAGGTTACAGCAACCGAGTGACGCATCTATATAACAGTCGACAGGAGTAACAATTAGAAACTGGATGACTGCCCTCATTGCAATGTAAATTTGACAAGTAACAAAATTTTAATAAAATAAAGATATGCTGACAAACATAAATCCAAAAATGCCGATGCGGAACAAGGCCGTCACAAAAGATTTCTATATAAGCAAGTTAGGATTTCGGAACCTGGGAAGTTCTGACTATGATGGTTATTTGATGGTTGAAAAAGACAACATAGAAATCCACTTTTTTGAGTTTAAAGAACTTGGCCCGAACGAAAACTACTCAGGAGTTTACATCCGAACCAATAACATTGACAGTTTGTATCAATCATTGTTGGACAATAAAATAAGCATACACCCGAATGGAGCATTAGAGATAAAAGCTTGGGGACAAAGGGAATTTGCGTTACTTGACCCGGATAACAATCTATTGACTTTCGGACAGAGTATATAATCACTATTGACCGAGTACTACGTAACGGCAGCAGCCAGCAGCTACTACAACGGATTTGGGCATTAGACTTAATGGAAAATTGGCTTTGTATTTGGGATGATTTGCTTCGCCTGGTCGTCCCGCTAATTAGCGGGACTCGGGTGGCAAATCCGAAGATAAGGGTTAATTTAACACCAAACCCGCTGTAGTACCAGAACGTTGGCGGTCAGTTTAGCAGAACAAAAAGTAAAGAAACTGACAAAAAAAACTAATTAAAAAAATAAAAACTCAATTGGTTTATTCAAATTGAAACTCAAAAATAATGGAAAGAATAGCTACCTATATAATTTTTATTTTACCAATTTTACAGATTTTACTTTATCTATATGTAGATTTTAAAAAAATAAATAATAAAAAAAAATATGTTTTTATTTCTATACTTCTGACATATTTTTTTATTCCATTTATTATAAATTATTTATCTAAAAGCGAAAAAGAATCAGGTTGTTTGTTACCATTAATTTCAATGTTTGGAGCTATTTGGTTTATTGGGATGTGTTTTACAATTATAGCACATTTAATTTATGTTGCGTATACAAAAGTTAAATCACTAATATTAAAAAGAAAACCGAACGGCTAAAAGCTGCGACAGCGGATTTGAGCAATAGGCTTAATGAAAGTTGGTTTTGTATTTGGGAGATTTGGTAGCGGGACGTTGTAGGCTATGGTAAAACGATACTTTAAACCAAAAACTCAACTAGACATAACTTTAATTGAGCCTTACAGAAAGGCAAAACGAGCTTTACGATAAAGTCATATCAAAGCGAAAAACGTAAATTTGTTGGTTATTAATCTAATAGCAGCAAATTATGGATGTGCAACAAGATGATAAATTAAAAACTGTAAACTATTCAGGAGTATTTCTTTCGTGTTTTTCTGATTACAGCGAAAAGTGTATTCACGCAACGCCTGAACACGTTTTGATATACTTGTATTCGGGCGAACAGATTATTGAAGACCGAAACAAAAAGATAAAATTACAGGAAGGCGATTGTGCTTTTATCCGAAGAGACCACCGATTAAAAATGTACAAAAACAGCAAAGGCGAAGATTTGTACAAAGGCATTTCATTGACTTTCAAACGTAATGTTTTGCGAGAGTTCTACAGCAAAATGAACAAATCTGAGATCCCCAAAAATATAAAAATTTCTGATAAAACCGTTTTCAAATTAGAGCCAACTCCTGCGATAGAAAGTTTGTTTCAATCCCTAACTCCTTATTTTGACAGCAATGTAAAACCAACGGAAGGCGTTACACATTTGAAATTATTGGAAGGAATTTACGCTTTACTGAACAGTGACGAACAACTTTATCCGATACTTTTTGACTTTGCCGAACCTTGGAAAATTGACCTTTTGGAGTTCCTCAATGGCAACTATATGGAAGACCTCACAATGGAGGAAATCGCTTCGTTTACAGGTCGAAGTTTAGCTACTTTCAAAAGAGATTTCAAGAAAATAAGCAATCTTACACCACAAAAATGGCTGATAAAAAAACGCTTAGAAACAGCTTATATAAAACTGAAAGAAGAAGGCAGAAAAGTACAAGATGTATCTATTGAAGTAGGCTTTAAAAATCCCTCACATTTCTCAACAGCATTTAAAAAGCAATACGGAATATCACCGACCGAAATATAAAAATTGAGCTTTACAGAAAAGCGATTTGAGCCTCAC
>NZ_DASTTN010000558.1:0-10036 GCF_035760125.1 Flavobacterium sp. | reverse complement strand
AAAATAACAAGTATGAAACATCTTAACAAACTTTTAGTTGCTGTAACGATGGTGATGGGGTTAAGCTCTCAAGCACAAGACAGTAACAATAAATGGGCTATCGGTTTTGGAGTAAACGCGATTGACTACAGATCTAGCGCTGGTGATGACTTTATGAGCCATTTTGACCAACCTTTTATGGTAAGTGATAACTGGAATATTCTTCCTTCAGTTTCTTATATCAACGTTTCAAGATACGTAGGAAGTGGTTTTATTGTAGGACTTACAGGGTCTATCAATCAAATTGATAAATTTGTTGTGCCTGTTGCTGGAAAAACTGCAGGAGGTCCTAATGATTACTTGGCTGTAAATCCTGGTGATTTAATGTACTATGGCATCGATGCTACAGTTACTTACAGTTTTATGGAATTATTAAAATCTAAAGTAATTGAGCCTACATTAAGCGTAGGTGGAGGTTATACTTTCTTAGGTGATGAGAGTTACGGAACTGTAAACCCAGGGATTGGATTAAATCTTTGGTTTACTGAAAACGTAGGTCTTTCTTTGTTAGGTACTTACAAAAAATCTTTCGGAGACAGAACATATGCTGGTACACAAACACCAGATGCACCTTCTTACACTCAATATTCTGCAGGTCTTACTTTCAAGTTTGGAGCTAAAGATACTGATGGAGACGGAATCTACGATAAAGATGATGCTTGTCCAGAAGTTGCAGGTTTAAAACAATTCAACGGTTGTCCTGATACAGATGCTGATGGTATCGAAGATTCTAAAGATAAATGTCCTACTGTTGCTGGTCCAGCTGAATTCAATGGATGTCCTGATACAGACGGTGACGGTGTAGCAGATCCTGATGATGCTTGTCCTTCAGTAGCTGGATTGAAACAATTCCAAGGTTGTCCTGATACAGATGGTGACGGTGTTACTGATGCTTCTGACAAATGTCCTACAGAAGCTGGTCCTGCTTCAAATGGTGGATGTCCTGAAAAAGATGCTGACAAAGATGGTGTATTAGACAAAGATGATGCTTGTCCTTCAGTAGCTGGTCCTGCTAGTAACAAAGGATGTCCAGAAGTAACTGAACAAGTATTACAAGAACTTAAAGTACAAGCTAGAGCAGTTTACTTCGTAACTGGTAAAGCTATACTTGAGACTGCTGATAAAGGAGCTACAGATGGTAGATTGGAAGCAATTAAAGAAATTCTTAAAAACTACCCTAACGCTAAATTCTCTATCGAAGGGCATACAGATAATACTGGTAGCGCTAAAGTAAACCAAAAACTTTCTGAGGCTAGAGCTAAAGTTGTTATGGATAAGTTAATTGAAAAAGGAGTTAATCCTGCTAACTTAACTTCAGCTGGATTTGGTTCATCTAAACCAGTTGCTACTAACAAAACTAAAGCTGGTAGAGCATTAAACAGAAGAACAGAAATTAGACACGTAGGATCAATATACGAAGGTAAATTGTAATCTATTATCTAAATAATTTTAAAAAGCCATTCTTAATTGAATGGCTTTTTTTATATTTATAAAATGACAGATAATTCTTTTTTAGATAAAATTGCAACGGTTATAGTAAAAGAATATTATAATACAATTAGTGATACTATAGTGGTTTTACCCAATAAAAGGGCAAAAATATTTCTTGTTGAAGCACTAAAAAAACAAACTGAGGAGAATATATTTTCCCCAGAAATTATTAGTATAGAAGATTTTGTTCAAAATATCGCTGAGGTAAGAACTATTGATCCCATAGAATTATTATTCGAGTTTTACGAAGTATATCTATCCATTACAGAAAAAAAGAATCAGCAGTCATTTGAGATTTTTGCCAATTGGGCTAAAACATTGCTTCAAGATTTTAATGAAATAGATCGTTATTTGTTAGATTCAAATCATGTCTTGTCATACTTAAAGGATATTGAGGATATCAAGAAATGGGGGATTGAAGTTGAAAACAAAACCCAGTTGCTCGAAAACTATATTGATTTTTGGAAATTGTTGCCAAAATATTATCAATCGCTATATGAACATTTGCTTAAAAAGGGAATCGGATATCAAGGATTGATTTATAGAGAAGCTGTAAAAAACATCGATAATTTTTCAAAATCAATTCTAGGTAAGCAATTTGTTTTTGCAGGTTTTAATGCTTTGAATGCCTCTGAAGAAAAAATAATTCAGCATCTTATTGCTTCAGATCAAGCCAAAATATATTGGGATGCTGACCAAACGTTTCTAAATGATCCTTATCATGATGCCGGTTTATTTGTGCGCCGTTTTAAAGAAAGTTGGAAGCACTATAAGACAAATTCTTTTGAATGGATTGTGGATGATTTTTCGGAGACCAAAAACATTCAGGTAATTGGCACTCCAAAAACTATAGGTCAGGCTAAAATTGCAGGAAGTATAATCGAAAAATTCAATATTGAAAATCCAAACACTGCTCTTGACAAAGTAGCTATCGTCTTGGGTGAAGAAAATTTGTTGATTCCACTATTGTATTCTCTGCCCAATACTGTGGGGGCTTTGAATATTACCATGGGCTACTCCAGTAAAAATAACCCAGCTCAAATTCTGATTGCCAAATTGTTTAAAATGCACACCAATGCATTGTCCAGAAGTAATAGCAGCTATGTTTTTTATTATAAAGATGTGTTGGATATATTGACGCATCCGTTAATTGAACCTTATGCCAATACAAGTGCTTTGGTTGGGATTATCAATAAAAACAACTACACGTTTATTAGTCATCATAAATTATTGGAATTAAATGATAATTCAAGTGATTTATTTTTGCTTGTATTCCAAAAATGGGAGAAAGGTTCTATTGCTGTTTTAGAAGTAATTTCTAGTTTATTACTAAAGGTTAAGAATAATTTGAGCAATGAAAATGAAGAGGAAAAAATAGCCAAAACTTTTGTCTATGCCATTTTTAAAGTGATTAATAAACTTATTAATTACTATTCACAGCACAAAGAAATTGACACGATTGATACACTCTATGCAATTTACAAGCAAGTAATTGATTTGGCTGAAGTTTCTTTTGAGGGTGAACCTTTGAATGGATTACAGATTATGGGGGTTCTTGAAAGTAGGGTTTTAGATTTTGAGACTGTGATTATCACTTCTATGAATGAGGGCAAATTTCCGGCAGGTAAATCGCAAAACTCTTTTATTCCTTATGATGTGAAACGTGAATTGGGATTGCCAACTTTTAAAGAGAAAGATGCTATCTATACCTATCACTTTTATCATTTGTTGCAACGTGCCAAAAATATTTATTTACTGTATAATACAGAAAGTGAAGGCTTGGATGCAGGTGAAAAGAGTAGATTCATTACCCAATTGGAAGTAGAGAAACAGCCCAATCACACTTTAACCCACGAAATTTATAATGCAGTCTTACCAGACACGGCTTATTCACCAATGGTAATTCCAAAATCGGAGATGGTGATGTTGCGTCTGAAAGAAATCGCCGAAAAAGGATTTTCTCCATCAGCGTTGACGAGTTATATACGGAATCCAATTCAGTTCTATTTTCAAAAGATTTTGAGGATTAGTGAAGTCGAAGAAGTAGAGGAGAATATTGCCTTGAATACTTTGGGAACTATTATTCACGAAACCTTACGGGTTTTGTATGAACCTTTTGTTGGTAAGTTTATTTCAGAAATTGATATTGAAAACTGCATTAAGAAAATTGACTCCGAAGTTTTGGTACAATTTAAAGTAGTTTACAAAGAAGGAGAAATAAAAAAGGGACGGAATTTATTGGCTTTTGAAGTAGCAAAACGCAATGTTTTTAACTTCCTTAAAGTAGAATTGGAGAGTATTAAAAACGGTGATGCCATAAAGATTCTGGAGCTTGAAAAAACTTTTGATAGAATGGTGGTACATCCAAGTTTGCCTTTTCCTGTTTTGATTAAGGGAAATGTTGACAGAATTGAAGAACGCAACGGAACCATTCGAATTATTGACTACAAAACGGGTAAAGTAGAAAAAAACAATGTTACTCTTAAAACCTGGAAAGGATTGACGGACGACATCAAAAATGACAAAATCATCCAAGTTTTGGCATATGCCTATATGTATGAGGAAAATGCCAATGGAAAACCTATCGAGGCTGGAATCATTTCTTTTAAAAACTTAAAATCAGGATTTTTGCCATTTAATTTTAAAGAAGAAAAAGAGAGTGTTGCCATTATTGACAATGAAATTCAATCTAATTATTTGGAACAAATTATTTTGTTGCTGAATGAAATATTAGATGTTGCAATTCCTTTTGAGGAGAAAATTATATAATGAGTAGAAAATGGAGTAACATATTTGAGTTTTTCAAAAGCACTCTTGCAATTAATTTTGCCGCTAGTTTTTTTGTTTTTCTTTTTGGAGGATTGATAGCTTTTAATTATTCGGTTCTGACTTTTGGTTTTGGCTTAAGTTTGCTTTTCAAAGAAGTTAATGCTAAAAACGAGTATGTGTTTTATTTCAATAATAAAATTTCCAAAATACAACTTTGGGTATATTCATGGTGTTTTACTTTTGTTTTTTTAGCGTTTTGTTCTTTTGTTTTTAATTTGATAAGGAAAATATTTTGAAAAATCATTTATTAGAGATTGATAGCGTTCAGAAAACTTTTGACAATAAAAACATTTTGTCGGATGTTTATTTAAAATGTGAAACAAAAGATGTTATTGGACTTCTTGGCAGAAATGGTTCAGGTAAGTCAACTTTGCTGAAAATTATTTTTGGGATTACATCTGCTGATTTTAAGTTTGTTAGAATTGACGGTAATGTAAAAGCAAAAACCAAGGATTTACTTGATGAAATTAGTTATTTACCTCAGGATAATAGCATTCCCAATGTGTTTTCAGTTAAAACAGCGATACAATTATCAGTTCCGAAGGAGAGGATTTTGGAGTTTTGTGCAGATGAAATCATTGTGACAATGTTAGAAAAGAAAGTTTCTCATTTGTCCGGTGGAGAATTACGGTATTTAGAAATTAAAATTATCCTCAATAATTCTTCAAAATTTGTTTTGTTAGATGAGCCTTATAATGGTTTGTCTCCTTTGATGGTTGAGAAAGTGAATGAATTAGTAGTTGAGAATTCAAAAACGAAGGGTATTATTATTTCTGATCATAACTATGAAAATGTAATTAAAGTGTCAAACAAATTGGTGTTGCTCAAAGAGGGTAAGGCACATCATCTTCTTTGTAAAGAAGAGCTGGTTGAAAAAGGATATTTGAAAGAAGGAATGCTTTAAACCCCTTTAAAAAAGTCAACTAAAACAGTTAGTAATTCAGCTTGATTTTCAATAGAGCTCATGTGACCGTCCGGAAAAGCCACCAATTCAACATCGGTGTTTTTTATTTGTTCTAGGTTGTCTTCATAATTAAGAACAGGGTCCTTTTTTCCTAAAATCAATAATTTTGGATAGGTATTTGTGTGTAATAAGATTTCGCGGTCTTTTCTGATTTTCATTCCTTCAAGCGAGGCCACTATTCCTTGCAATGGTGTTTTCAGAGCCTGAATTTTTACTTCTTCAATTTCTTTGATAAGGATTTCTCGGTTCTCTTCACTGAACAAATTGGCAATCGAAAGTCTGATGAAGGTCTCGTAATCTTTTTTGACGGCTTTGATGGCGCGGTCCCTGTTTTTCTTTCTTTCGGAGCTGTCTTCTTTTGAAGTTGAGTTGAGTAATACCAATCCTTTCATTTTCTCGGGATACAATTCGGCGAAAGCCAAAGCTACATAACCACCCATTGAATGTCCCACAAGAATGGCCTTTCTAATTCGCAGTTTGGATAAAACCTCATGAACCACATCCGCATTTTCTTCCATTGTTTGGATATAGCCCAAACTTTCGGTTTCACCGTGCCCCAATAAATCGATGGTTATGATTCTGTTTTTTTTACTTAATTCGGAAACATAAACATCCCACATCGTTTTGTTTTCCAAAAAACCGTGCAGCAAGACTATTGTAGTTCCTTTTCCAGAATCAGAATACGAAATTTGTGTGTTTTTGTAGAGAAGTGTTTCCAAAAGAGTGAGGATTATGTTGATAGTTTACAAATGCAAAATTAATTTTTTAAATTCCTAAATGCTACATTCGAAGAAAGCATTTTATAAAATAAAAACAGCTCCCATTTCTGAAAGCCGTTAGTATTTATTTTTAAATAAAATTAAAAACGATTATCCCCATCCAAAAGATTTCCAAGTCCGCCTAGCAAACTTCCTTCTTCACGGCTGTTACCGCCTGATCTTGGTGCCGATGCAATGATTCTGTCGGCCAATCTGCTAAAAGGCAATGATTGTATGTAAACTGTGCCCGGGCCTTTTAGAGTGGCATAAAACAAGCCTTCGCCTCCAAAAAGTGAATTTTTAATACCGCCTATAAACTGAATATCATAATCGACATCTTTAGTAAAGCCAATAATGCAGCCTGTGTCCACTTTTAGGACTTCGCCGGGAGCCAATTCTTTTTTGGCCATTGTTCCTCCCGAATGAACAAACGCCATTCCGTCTCCTTCTATTTTTTGCATAATGAAACCTTCGCCTCCAAAGAAGCCACGACCTAGTTTTTGGGAGAATTCGATTCCAACAGAAACGCCTTTGGCAGCGCATAGAAAAGAACTTTTTTGACAGATAAATTTTCCTTGAAATTGCGTTAAATCAATCGGGAGGATTTTTCCGGGATATGGCGAGGCAAACGAAACTTTACTTTTGGTATTGCCTTGGTTTAGGAATGCCGTCATGAATAAGCTTTCGCCGGTAAGGACTCTTTTTCCAGCATTCAAAAGTTTGCCAAATAAACCCGATCCCGATTGTTGTTCGGAACCGTCTCCAAATATGGTTTCCATCTGGATATTGTTTTCCATCATCATAAAACTGCCCGCTTCGGCAATTACGATTTCTTGCGGATCCAATTCTATTTCCACATACTGCATTTCTTCTCCAAAAATATGGTAATCTATTTCGTGTGCTTGCATGATTTCTAGTGTTTTATTTTTTAAATGAGTCGAATGAGGGTTTGTAATGTTACAATTGAATGACGAAATTTTATTGAATTGCAGAAGGAATTTTAACGCAAGGCATTATGTTTAATTTCTTTTTCCACATTTTTTTGCTTGAGGCGATAAGTCACGAAGAAAACTTTGAGATTGAGAAAAGAGGCACTAATTAGGTATACTGAAGGGTAAAACCAGTAGGTTTACTGTGTGTTTTGGGTAGTATCAACAGTGTTAATAGGTAGTTATAATAGTGTTTTTGCAGTGCATAGGTACTGTTAATGGGTAGCTATAGTGGGTATTATGAGTAGTAAAAGGGGTATTTATGCATAGCTATAACCCTACTTTGTAGGGGTACACCTATCGTTAATAGGTAGGTTTACTAGGTGTTTTTGGGAGCAATACGGGGATTTTATACACTAATCGCTATTGTTTCCTGTATTTTATGAAAACAAAAAAACGGCTTCCATTGCTGAAAGCCGTTTCTATAATTTACAAAGTCAATTGTTTAACTTTTTAAAAAAGATTCAATTGTGTCAAAATACTTTTCTTTTGCGTCAAGCCAACCATAGTGTTTACAATTTTCAAGCAGAACCATTTTTGAATTAGGGAATGCTTTTAAACTTATTTCTCCAATTTCTTTGCTGATGATATCTTGTTTTCCTTGAATAATTAAAACAGGATTCTTGAAATTTGAGAACTTGTTTTTACAGTCGAAATTCGTTTTTTGCATATCACCCCATAATAATGAATTAATGGTCGAATTGCCTTGTGTTAATCTTTCGGCAATGATTGGAACAAATTTTCTGTCATAAACATAGGCAGGAGCCATAGCTCTTCCTCTGCCAATTCTTGCAGCGTAGGTCGTGTCGCCTTTTTCGATTTTATCGTTCCAATAGTTCAAAGAATCTTTTTCGGTTTTGCTCAAGCCTGCTTCAATAAGGTTTTCGCCTTTTAACAAACTCAAATCTACTCCGCCGGAAGATGACAAAATTAATTTATCAATACTGTTTGGGTAAATTGTGGCATAATAAGAGGCCAACATTCCACCAAAAGAATGACCGAGAATTGTCCACTTTTTGATTTTCAAATGTTTTCTTAATGACTCGATATCATCGGCCATTAATTTCATCGAAACCGTTTTGGTGTTTAATTCTTTAAGGGTTGATTTTCCAGTTCCTCTTTGGTCATAAATTATGGTTTGATGTTTCTCTGCCAAAATTTTCGCCATAGGTTCAAAACCATTACTGTTCATTCCTGGACCACCATTTATTATTAAAATGGGTGATCCCTTTCCAAATATTTTATAATAGGTTTGGCTTGAATCTGCGTTTTTGGCAAAACCATCAGTTTGGGCAAATGTGTGTCCAAAAAGAGATAGAAAGACAAATAGGAATATTTTTTTTACCATTTGGACTATGAATTCATTAAGCTTTCGATTTCCTCTACTTCAATCGGGATGTTTCTCATTAAGTTGAAAGGATCTCCTTTTTCCTGAACAACAACATTGTCTTCCAAACGAATTCCGAAACCTTCGGCTGGGATATAAATTCCAGGCTCAACAGTGAATACCATATTAGCTTTCATTGGCTCGTGCAATAATCCGTAATCATGTGTGTCCAATCCCATGTGGTGTGATGTTCCGTGCATGAAATATTTTTTATAAGCAGGCCATTCCGGGTTTTCATTTTGAACATCGGCTTTATCGATTAGTCCTAAACCAAGTAATTCTGAAGTCATGACTTTGCCCACTTCTACATGATATTGTTTCCAAAGAGTTCCTGGAGTTAGCATTTTGGTTGCTTCATTTTTAACTCTCAAAACAGCATTGTATACTTCTTTTTGTCTGTCGGTGAATCTTCCGGAAACTGGAATCATACGGGTCATATCGCTAGAATAGTTAGCGTATTCTGCTGCAACGTCCAGTAATACTAAATCACCCGCTTTACATTGTTGATTGTTCTCGATGTAATGCAATACATTGGCATTATTTCCAGAAGCAATAATTGGTGTGTAAGCAAAACCTTTGGATCTGTTACGAATGAATTCGTGAACTAATTCAGCCTCGATTTCGTATTCGGTTACGTTTGGTTTTACGAATGACAGTAACCTTCTGTATCCTAGTTCGGTGATATTACAGGCGTTCTGGATTAAATCTATTTCTTCGGTTTCTTTCACAGAACGAATACGTTGCAATATTGGGTTACTTTTTGCAACTTGATGTGCTGGATATTTGGCTTTCCACCATTTAATGAAACGAGCTTCACGAGTTTCGGTTTCAATAGAAGCACGATAATGTTCGTTGGTGTTGATGTACATGATGTCCGAGTAAGTCATCATTTCATTTAAGATTTTCTCGAAATCTTGTAACCAATACACAGTTTTAATACCCGAAACTTCAAAAGCTCTTTCTTTGGTCAATTTTTCACCTTCCCAAACAGCAATATGAGCGCTGGTTTCTTTTAGGAATAACATTTCTCTTTGATTTTCGTATGGTGCATCTGGAAAAAGCAATAAGATGCTTTCCTCTTGATCTACTCCCGATAGATAAAAGATATCACGGTGTTGTGCAAATGGCAATGTACTGTCTGCAGAAACTGGATAAATATCATTAGAATTAAATACTGCTACACTATTAGGCTTCATTTGAGCCATGAATTTTGCTCTGTTTTTTATAAAAAGAGCGCGGTCAATTTGGTGGTATTTCATACGTATTTGTATTTATTAATTTTTTATTGGAATATGGTATTGCCACTTTTTTATTGATTTTATGATTTGAAATTGTGGCAACTTCATTTTAAAACGATTTTGGGTATTGAATCATCAAAAATAGTAACTTTAAGAATGTAATTAGTATATGTGTAGTTTTTTTTAAGATTTTAATAGCGAGGAAAGGTTTTTTTGTTTTTGAAGCAGAAAGATTAGGCATTTTAACGGGCATTGGTCCCGCTATCCGTTGCAATCTTTTTTGAGCCGAAAAAGATCGGCTCAAAAAAGGATTTCCACTTCTATCGGGGCTAAAGGGAGGC
>NZ_DASTTN010000557.1:0-9288 GCF_035760125.1 Flavobacterium sp. | reverse complement strand
GAAATCGTGAGTAACTCAAAATCCAATCGCTCTTGAATGTCTGGAGTAATTTCTCCATATCTTTTTTCTGCGCCAACCATTGTAAGGTGACGTAAATATTTATTTTCACCTCGAACACCGCCATCAGCCTCGTCTTCTGCCACAAAAAACTCTTCCGGAATATCATATTTAGGAAGCAATACATCGCGATAAAGCGAATAAATTTCGACCTTGTCTACAATTTCCTGAATGTTGGCAATAGCATCAGGCAAATCGGCGAAGAGTTTTTTCATTTCCTCTTCCGACTTATAATAGTATTCTTGATTAGGCAATCCATAACGATATCCACGACCACGACCAATAGGCGTGGCCTGCTTTTCACCGTCTTTTACACACAACAAAATATCGTGCGCATTGGCATCTTCTTTATTTACATAATAGGTATTGTTGGTAGCTATTAATTTTACATCGTGTTTTTGAGAAAAGGCAACCAAGGTTTGATTTACACGATTTTCATCCTCTTGATTATGACGCATTATTTCAAGATACAAATCGGAACCAAATTGTTCTTTCCACCAAATTAAGGCTTCTTCGGCCTGGTTTTCACCGATATTCAGAATTTTACTCGGAATCTCTCCGTATAAATTCCCAGACAAAACCATAATGTCTTCCTTGTATTTTTCTACAATCGCTCTGTCAATTCTAGGCACATAATAAAAACCTGCTGTGTATGCAATAGAAGCCATTTTGGCCAAATTATGATAGCCTTTTTTGTTTTTGGCCAACAAAACAACCTGATAACCATTGTCTTTTTTGGATTTATCCAAATGATTTTCACAGATATTGAATTCACAACCTACAATAGGCTTGATTTCGGTTTCCGTTGGCTCTTCACCATTTTCGACTAACTCCTTATTTTTGGCAGAAGCCGATTTGTTGTGATTCATTACTGCACTCACAAAATGGAATGCTCCCATCATATTTCCCGTATCCGTCATCGCAACGGCAGGAAATTTATTCTTGGCTGTAACCGAAACCAAAGCTCCTATAGCGATGGTCGATTGCAAAACCGAAAACTGTGTATGGTTGTGTAAATGCGCGAAAGCCGCATCTACCAATACTTTTTTATTCTCTGTAAGCTCTTCTTTGGAAACCGAAACAGCTTGTTTTTCGCCAAATTGAAGTCGGATTCTTTCGGAAGCTTCTTTTAGGTTAATGTGTTTTAAACCGATTAACTCAATTTCGTGCGGATTTTTACTTTTGAAATCCTTGAAATAACCCACTTCAACATCAAGTTCTTCTTTGGTAAAAATATCTCTACGGATTAACTCCAAGAAACAACGCGTGGTAGCCTCAACGTCGGCAGTTGCGTTGTGTGCTTCCGCAAAAGGAACGTTGAAAAGATAACTATGTAATTCCGTTAACGTAGGCAATTTGAATTTTCCTCCACGCCCTCCAGGCAATTTCAATAACGAAGCAGTAACCTCGGTACAGGTATCCAAAATCGGCATCTCACCCATAGGCGACTGAACACCCATTCGGTAGAATTCACAGCCCATAATATTGATGTCGAAACCTAGATTCTGACCCACAATAAATTTGGCTTTACCTAAAGCAACATTGAATTTCTCCAAAACTTCAGCCAAAGAAACTCCTTCGGCTTCGGCCAATTCGGTAGAGATTCCGTGAATACGCTCGGCATCATACGGAATATTGAATCCTTCGGGTTTTACCAAATAATCCTGATGCTCGATGAGTTTCCCCATGTCGTCGTGCAACTGCCATGCGATTTGAATACATCTTGGCCAGTTGTCGGTGTCAGAAATGGGTGCGCCCCATTTCTTGGGTAATCCTGTGGTTTCGGTATCGAATATTAAATACATAGTTTCTAAAAAGAAAAATTAAAGTTCCAATTTGCTCCTTCTTTATTATCTTAAAATATTGATTTTAGGAACAATAAAAAACATTCAAATGCAAAATGGCGGAAGTTCAAATTTAGGTTTTTTATAAGGATTGAGACTCGTAAGTTATTAACAAAAATGATATTTGAATAAACGAGAATTAAGCTATAAATTCTAAATTTCGTTCGTGAAAAAACATTTCTTAACTACAATCAAATGTTCTTGCGAGTGCGTGAGGGATAGAAGCTAGCTACCGAAGTAGCGCGGATAGCCCGACCCCGTTGAGGAAAGGGGCTGTATAGGCGGTACTATAAGTAAGCCCCTTTTCCCAACGGGGGCACGCCCAAAAGATTTTTAAATTTTATCCCTTTGGTTTCTTTCCAAAAACCTACTTTCTAATCAAATATTCATCTCTTCTCTTTTTTGGATGTCGTAGTATTTTAGCAAAAAAATGGAGGCCTAAAAACTCGAAAATTGCATTATTTACAGCTTCATAAATTGGTTTTTTGGTTAATTTTTATCAAATATTAAGAATACGAAATATAACAATAATCACTATTTTTTAAATTTTTGTTGTGATTTTTTAATCAAATTATACATTTATGCGTTTTATTTGTAATAAATTTGCAAATTATTAAAAACACAACAAAAAGCATCAAATCTACTTTGAAAAGAAATTCAAAGTCAAATTAAGAAAGTGTATTTTTTTATCGAAAACAACGAACTAAAGTGCAATAGTGTTGTAAAGCCCTTTTGGGTATCGTATATAAACACTTTTCTAAATTGACGACTCTCTTTTCTTTTTTAAATTTGTTGCCAATGATATAATTGTTTAGGAAATTGTCCTGATTATAAAAGAGAAATACACTAAAAAATAGTTAAAATGAGTACTACATTATTCGACAAAGTATGGGATTCGCACGTGGTGCGTAAAATAGAAGATGGACCAGATGTGTTTTTTATTGACCGTCATTTTATTCACGAAGTGACTAGTCCTGTAGCTTTTTTAGGTTTAAAAGAAAGAGGTATTAAGGTATTGTATCCTGAGCGTACTTTTGCAACTGCCGATCATAATACACCAACTATAAACCAACACTTACCGGTTGCCGATGCTTTATCTGCCAACCAATTGAAAGCGTTGGAAGACAATGCAGCTGAATATGGTATTTCACACTGGGGATTGGGACACCAAAAAAATGGTATCGTTCACGTTGTAGGTCCTGAAAACGGAATTACTTTACCGGGTGCAACTATCGTTTGTGGTGACTCTCACACTTCTACTCACGGTGCTTTTGGAGCTATTGCTTTTGGTATCGGAACTTCAGAGGTGGAGATGGTTATGGCTACTCAATGTATTATGCAGCCTAAGCCAAAGAAAATGCGTATCAACGTAAACGGAACTTTAAGTAAAGGTGTGGGTCCAAAAGACGTTGCACTATATATTATTTCAAAATTAACTACTTCGGGCGGAACAGGATATTTTGCTGAATATGCCGGAAATGTTTTTGAAGAAATGTCTATGGAAGGTCGTATGACCGTTTGTAACTTGAGTATCGAAATGGGTGCCCGTGGTGGTATGATTGCCCCTGACCAAAAAACTTTCGATTTCTTAGAAGGACGTTTATACGCTCCAAAAGGCGAAGCTTGGACAAAAGCAGTTGAGTATTGGAAAACCTTGAAAACTGATGCTGATGCCGTTTTTGATGCTGAATTGAACATCGATGCTGCTGATATTGAACCAATGATTACTTATGGTACGAATCCTGGTATGGGAATTGGTATCACTAAACATATTCCAAACGCCAACCAAGTGGAAGGTGGTGAGGAAACTTATAAAAAATCTTTGGCCTATATGGGCTTCCACGAAGATGATGTAATGATTGGGAAACCAATTGATTTTGTTTTCCTTGGAAGTTGTACAAATGGTCGTATTGAAGATTTTAGAGCTTTTACAGAAATTGTTAAAGGAAGAAAAAAAGCAGACAATGTTACTGCTTGGTTAGTTCCGGGTTCTCACGTTGTAGAAGCACAAATCAAAGAAGAAGGCCTTTTGGACATACTTACTGAAGCCGGTTTT
Source organism: Flavobacterium sp. (assembly GCF_035760125.1). Lineage (GTDB taxonomy): Bacteria > Bacteroidota > Bacteroidia > Flavobacteriales > Flavobacteriaceae > Flavobacterium. Next base: position 5,331 of record NZ_DASTTN010000557.1, on the reverse strand, counting down.
GTATTGCGTCAGCCTGGTTGTTCTGCTTGTTTGGCTATGAACGACGATAAGGTTCCTGCTGGAAAATATGCGGTAAGTACATCAAACAGAAACTTTGAAGGTCGTCAAGGTCCTGGTTCAAGAACGCTATTGGCAAGTCCAATTATGGCTGCTGCTGCTGCCGTTACTGGAAAATTGACAGATCCTAGAGATTTGATGTAAAAAGGCTGTGGGCTTTGAGCCGTCGGCTATCGGCAGATTGCTCAAAGCCAAAAGCCGATCGTCCATATGAGAGATTTTAGAAAATATAATGTTTGGCAAGAAAGTCATTTGTTTACACTTGAAGTTTATCAAGCAACGAAAGAATTTCCAAAAGAAGAATTATTTGGATTAACAAGTCAATTGAGAAGAGCAGTTTCTTCTATTCCAACAAATTTTGCTGAAGGTTGTGGTTCTAATTCCGAAAAAGAATTTGCAAGATATTTGAATATTGCAATTGCTTCCTGTTCAGAAGTTGAATATTTATTATTGCTTTCTTCTGACTTGAAATATTTAAAACCTGAAATTCATCAGACTTTAGAAAGCAAAGTAATTCAAATTAGAAAACAGATTTATCAATTAAGACTAAAATTAAATCAATAAAATTAGTGCAGTTTTGCCCAAAGCCCAAAGCCCAAAGCCGACTGCCAAAAACAAATCACAATGGCATACGATAAATTTAACATCCTTACGAGTAGTGCAGTGCCACTACCAATAGAAAACGTAGATACGGATCAAATCATCCCTGCTCGTTTCTTGAAAGCTACAAAACGTGAAGGTTTTGGAGACAACCTTTTCAGAGACTGGAGATATAATGGAGACGATACTCCAAAAGCAGATTTCGTTTTAAACGATAAAACATACAGCGGAAAAATATTAGTGGGCGGAAAAAACTTTGGTTCGGGTTCTTCAAGAGAGCACGCGGCTTGGGCGGTTTACGATTACGGATTCCGTGCAGTAGTTTCTAGTTTCTTCGCAGACATCTTCAAAGGAAATTGCTTAAACATTGGTGTTTTACCTGTTCAAGTTAGTCCAGAATTTGCTGAAACTATTTTCAAAGCTATCGAAGCAGATCCAAAAACAGAATTAGAAATTAATCTTCCTGAGCAAACCATTACACTAAAAGTAACTGGTCAAAAAGAATCTTTTGCCATTAATGGGTACAAAAAGAACAATATGATTAACGGATTTGATGATATTGACTACTTGCAAAACATTAAAGAAGAGATTACAGGGTTTGCAGATAAACTGCCTTACTAAAAAAAATAAATACAATTAGTTAAGAAACCCGACACATTTTTTAAATCTGTCGGGTTTGTATATAAAAATAGGTATGGTTTTAGAAATGGCTATTCTGCAGGTAATAAAAGGAGAAGAACAAAATTTTGAAAGAGATTTTGCAATTGCCAGTCAGTTCATACAATCCATTCCAGGTTATGTAAGTCATAGTTTGAGAAAATGTTTAGAGAAGGAAAATAAATATCTTCTCTTGGTAGATTGGGAGAAATTAGAAGATCATACGGTTGGCTTTAGAGAATCGGAAGCCTATTTAGAATGGAAAAAATTGTTGCATCATTATTACAATCCGTTCCCTGTCGTGGAGCATTACGAAATGGTTTTGGAACATAAAAAATAATTTTAAATTATAAAAAATGAAATCAACATTATCTGAAATACAACAGCGTTTTGACAATGAAGTAGAGCGTTTTTCTAATTTAGAAACAGGCCAAATCAGTACTGTTGATGCCACTTTAAGTTTAGAATTATTGACCCAAGCAGCTAACGCCTGTTGTCCTGATGCCAAACAAGTTTTGGATTTGGGCTGTGGTGCAGGTAACTATTCTTTGAAATTATTAGATCTTATTCCTGATTTTGATTCCACTTTGATCGATTTAAGTCAACCAATGTTGGACAAGGCAAAAGAAAGACTTTTTGAAGTTTCAGAAGGAAAAATTACCACTATTCAAACCGATTTTTTGAATATGGAATTGCCTGACGAAACTTTTGATATTGTGGTAACCGGAGCGGCGATGCATCATTTAAGATCGGATGAAGAATGGGAAACTGTTTTCTCCAAAATATATAAAAGTCTAAAAAAGGGAGGCTGTTTTTGGATTTCAGATCTAATAAAACACGACCATCCTGCAATTGACCAATTGATGTGGAAACGCTATGCAGATTATTTAGAAGGTGTGGGTGGCAAAGCATATCAAGAAAATGTGTTTGTTTATATCGCCAAAGAAGATACTCCCCGATCTGTGATGTATCAATTGGAAGTATTGAGAAAAGTTGGTTTTTCGTATGTGGATGTTTTGCATAAAAACAGTAATTTCTCCGTGTTTGGAGGTATAAAATAAACTTATGAAATCAAACAAGCACATACAAAGAGACGAACAAGCGACCAAAATATTTGATGATCGAAGCCTTAAAAATGATTACAGAAATCTGATGGGCATTTTAAAACCAGGTATGAATATTCTGGATGTCGGCTGTGGGACAGGCGCTATTTCAAAAGACATTGCAAAAATAGTTGGAGAAAAAGGAAAAGTTATTGGAATTGACAATACCGAAAATTTCATTTTAAGTGGAAAGGAATCCTATCAAGACATCACGAATTTAGAATTAATTCATGTTGATTTATTTGATTTCAATCCAGAAGAAAAATTCGATTTAATTGTTTCAGCTAGAGTATTACAATGGTTGAGTAATCCAAAAGAAGCTTTGTTAAAAATAAAATCCCTTTTGAAACCAAACGGTCAAATTTCAATTTTGGACTATGATCACACGAATTTAGATTGGAATCCTGCTCCGCCAGAAAGCATGCAGACCTTTTATGATACTTTCTTAAAATGGAGACAGGACGCTGGAATGAATAATAGAATTGCAGAAGATTTGCCTGATTTATTGAAAGAAGCAGGTTTTCATTCTATCGAAAAAATAAATTCTGATGACTTTTATAATGAAGAAAGATCAGATTATAAATCGAAAATAGGCATTTGGTCAAAAGTTGCCGGCTCTCTTCAAATGGTAGAAGAAGGCTATTTAGACAATGAATTACGATTGAAAGCCATAGAAGAATACAACCATTGGATAGAAACCGAAGCAATTTCTATGACAATGAAATTAAATGAAGTGCGAGGAAAAATATAAAACTATCAAGATGAATTTTAAACCTAGCACGATTGAAGACATAGACAGCATTTTTGAGTTTTATGATATGGCGATTGCCTATCAAAAAACTAAATTTAATAAACAATGGCAAGGTTTTGACAGAGGTTTAGTAGAAAAAGAAATCTCTGAAAACCGTCAATGGAAAATTATAATTGATAGTGAAATTGCTTGTGTATTTGCTATAACATTCGAAGACAAAAGTATTTGGAAGGAAAAAAATAGTGACAAAGCCGTTTATTTTCATCGAATTGTGACGCATCCAAAATTTAGAGGTTATCATTTTGTAGAAAAAATAATCGATTGGGGATTGCAATTTGCAAAAGAAAATAATTTGGATTTTTTAAGAATGGACACTTGGGGAGATAATGAGTCCTTAATTGAATATTATCAAAAATGTGGGTTTAATTTCCTTGGAATTATCACCCCGGATTATGACGGTTTACCCAAACATTATGAAGGAATAACATTGAGCCTATTTGAAATCAAAGTAGAATAGTAAAAAACATATAATACCCTTTTAAAAGGAATACAAAAAGCAATATGGAAAAAAGAAAAATTGAAATAATGGATACTACACTTCGCGATGGTGAACAAACCTCGGGAGTATCCTTTTCTGCTGCAGAAAAATTAACCATTGCGCAATTATTGCTAGAAGAACTAAATATTGACCGAATCGAAATTGCCTCTGCTCGTGTAAGTGAAGGTGAATTTCAAGGTGTGAGCGGAATTATGTCTTGGGCTGAGGAAAAAGGATATACCGACAGAATCGAAGTATTGGCTTTTGTAGATGGCGGAATTTCTATCGAATGGATGAAAAAAGCAGGAGCAAAAGTGCAAAACTTATTGACCAAAGGTTCTTTAAATCATTTGACCCATCAATTAAAAAAAACACCAGAACAGCATTTTGCCGAAATCGCGCAGTCTATTGCTTTAGCAAATGAAAACGGAATTGCCACCAATGTCTATCTTGAAGATTGGAGTAACGGTATGCGTAATTCTCCTGAATATGTTTTTCAATATTTAGATTTTTTGGTGACACAACCTGTGAAAAGAATATTATTACCCGATACTTTGGGTGTTCTTATTCCATCGGACACTTTTGAATTTATATCTAAAATCACTGCAAAATATCCTAACATTCATTTTGATTTTCACGCTCACAACGATTATGATTTGAGCGTTGCAAATGTAATGGAAGCTGTAAAAGCAGGAATCAGCGGCTTGCACGTTACCGTAAATGGAATGGGAGAACGCGCCGGAAATGCTCCGCTTGAAAGTACTGTTGCCGTGATTAATGATTTTATGCCAGAGGTAAAAATCAATATCAAAGAATCGTCTTTATACTCAGTAAGCAAACTTGTTGAAGCCTTTACCGGCTATAGAATCCCTGCCAACAAACCTATTGTCGGTGATAATGTTTTTACACAAACCGCAGGAATTCACGCTGACGGAGACAACAAAAACAACCTGTATTTTAATGATTTGCTTCCGGAGCGTTTTGGAAGGAAACGAAAATATGCATTAGGAAAAACATCCGGTAAAGCCAATATCGAAAAAAATCTTCAAGAATTGGGATTGAAACTAAACCCCGAAGATTTAAAATTAGTAACGCAACGAATCATCGAATTGGGAGACAAAAAAGAAACCGTTACCAAAGAAGATTTACCTTATATCATTTCGGATGTATTGGACAGTCAGTCTTATGAAGAAAAAATTGTTGTGGAATCGTATGTCTTGGTTCATTCCAAAGGATTACGCCCTTCCACTACTCTATGTTTAAAAATTGACGGTGAAATTTTTGAAGAAAATGCACAAGGAGATGGTCAATTTGATGCTTTTATGAATGCCCTTTCCAAAATTTATAAAACCAAAAAAATGATTTTGCCTAAATTAGTCGATTATGCGGTTCGTATTCCCCCAGGCAGTAGCTCGGATGCTTTATGCGAAACCATCATCACTTGGACCAACAACGGAAAAGAATTCAAAACAAGAGGACTTGATTCTGATCAAACTGTTGCCGCTATTATTGCCACTCAAAAAATGTTGAATGTGGTGGTGATTTAAAAAGAAAATTACAATTGAAAAAAAAATATATTAAAAATATAATTAAAAATTAACAACAATGAAATTCAACATTGCCCT
>NZ_DASTTN010000556.1:0-10351 GCF_035760125.1 Flavobacterium sp. | reverse complement strand
GACAAAACATTCCAAATGAAAGCGGACGGAGTTGTTCGTGTTGTCGATACAAACGGAACTGTTTTGATGGAACAAAGTGTAGAAACAAACGATATTTTCAGAATGTGTCAAGCAAAAGACGCTCCAATTCAAGACTGGGTAAAACTAGCCGTAAACAGAGCTCGTTTGTCTAATACTCCTGCCGTATTCTGGTTGGATAACAACAGAGCACACGACAAACAATTAATTCAAAAAGTAGAGAAATATTTAAAAGATTACGATACAACTGGTTTAGATATCAGAATCCTAAATCCTATTGAGGCTACCAACTTTACTTTGGAGCGCATCATCAAAGGATTAGATACTATATCGGTAACAGGAAACGTATTACGTGACTACCTAACAGATTTATTCCCAATTCTGGAAGTAGGAACTTCAGCAAAAATGCTTTCTATCGTTCCGTTAATGAATGGTGGTGGTTTATTTGAAACTGGAGCAGGAGGATCGGCACCAAAACACGTTGAGCAATTCATCCAAGAAGGATACTTACGTTGGGATTCACTTGGAGAATTTTTAGCATTAGGAGCTTCATTAGAGCACTTAGGACAAACTTTAAACAATTCTAAAGCAATTGTTTTGGCTGAAACTTTGGATGCTGCTACCGAAAAATTCTTGGCAACTGACAAATCTCCTTCTCGTAAATTAGGTGGAATTGATAATCGTGGGTCACACTTTTATTTAGCGATGTACTGGGCTGAAGCTTTAGCAGCTCAAGACAAAGACGCTGAATTGAAAGCAATTTTTACTCCTATCTCTACTGAGTTTATTGCAAATGAATCTAAAATCAATAGTGAATTAATAGGATCTCAAGGTAAAGCCCAAAACATTGGTGGTTATTATCAACCAAATCCTGCCTTGACAGACAAGGCAATGCGTCCAAGCGATACTTTCAATGGTATTTTAGCAAAACTAGCTTAATTCAAAAAAAGCTTCTATTTATATTCAAAAGACAACTGGAAACGGTTGTCTTTTTTATGGAGGTAGGCCACGGATTGAACGGATTTACACAGAATTTAAAATCAAAATTCTATTATTATTTTGGAGCAGAAAAATTTGGCATTTTTGAAAATATTGTCCCGCTATCCGTTACAATCTCCCGAAAAAATAGGGAGGATTTTCACTGCTATCGGGGCTAAAGGGAAACCTTTTACTTTTTTGTTATCATCCGAAAAAAAATCAAACTCCAGCAAAAAAAAAGGATTACCAAAAATATTTTTGGCAATCCTTTTTTACTAAAATCTTTATTACTTCTGATTACAAACTTAATTAGATAATCGGTTAAACCTTAATTACCTTTTTAGTAATATCCCCGCCTGAAGTATATATTTTTAAGAAATAATTGCCACTGCTTAGGCTTTTAAGCGATATTGTATTTTTATCATAACGTGCAACAAATTGTCCTAAACTATTATACAGTTCAATTTTTTCTAAATCAAATTCATCTGGTATTGTTATGACAATAATATCATTTGTAGGATTTGGATATGCTTTTACTAAAACTGTTTTTTCAAATGAACCAGTTGATAAATTTTTCGTAATAGTTATACCTACCACAACCGTATTGCTATTTGAGGTTCCATCATTTACTTTATAAGTAAAACTATCGGAAGTTGTTTGGGAACCATCATGGACATAACTAAACGTTCCATTGCTGTTCAACGTCAAGGTTCCGTTGCTCACACCAGAAACCAAGAGAGCAGTAAGAGCATCGTTTTCAGCATCGGTATCGTTTGACAAAATACTTGTGGCTCCACCAACAAGGGTTGTGGCTGTACCCCCTTCGGCAACGGTAATTTGGTCTGCAACCGCAATTGGCGCATCATTAACTGGTGAAACCGATATAAGAACAGTAACCACATTGCTGTCTGAAGTTCCGTCATTTACTTTATAAGTAAAACTATCTGAAGTTGTTTCGGAACCATCATGCACATAACTAAACGTTCCATTACTGTTCAACGTCAAAGTTCCGTTGCTCACACCAGAAACCAAGTGAGCCGTAAGAGCATCGTTTTCTGCATCGGTATCATTTGACAAAATACTTGTGGCTCCACCAACAAGGGTTGTGGCCGTACCCCCTTCGGCAACGGTAATTTGGTCTGCAAGCGCTATTGGCGCATCATTAACTGGTGTAACCGATATAAGAACAGTAACCACATTGCCGTCTGAAGTACCGTCATTTACTTTATAAGTAAAACTGTCGGAAGTTGTTTCGGAACCATCATGAACATAACTAAAAGTTCCATTACTGTTCAAAGTCAAAGTTCCGTTGCTTACATCAGAAACTAGGATAGCCGTAAGAGCATCGTTTTCTGTATCCGTATCGTTTGACAAAATGGTTGTTGCCCCACCAACAATGGTTGTGGCTGTACCTCCTTCGGCAACGATAATTTGGTCTGTAACCGCTATTGGCACATCATTGAGTGTTATTTTTCCATCTTCTAAAGCTAAACTGCTAATGTTTTGATTTGCAATGTTACTTAAAATCACATTTGAATAAACAAAAGAATAACTCCCTGAATTAAGATTAGAATCTAAAAAGACTGGGAAATTAATAGTAGATTCATTTCCTGAACTCAGGGAAGTATTAGAAAAACTATATAACACTATTCTATATTTGTTTGCGCTTAATAGTGAAGCTGACACATTAAAACCCACAGACCTTACTGTTGTCGAGAGATTAGCGGACTGTAAATTGAAACCAGAAGGTAACTCAATATCAAATTGAATAGCTCTTACTGCATCATTATTCTTGAGCAGAATTGAAAAATTATTCAATTGATTTTTAATACCCATTTGATTTTTAACCATCACATAATTGGGAGAAAAAACGACAGACTGAACGTTTACTATTTTCTGTATATCTGGTCCATTGTATCTAAAAGAAACAGTTTCCGAAAAAGGGCCGATGGCTGTTGGTTTATAATTTAACTGTACCGTTTTACTTTCTCCAGGTAAAATTTCAATAGGTAAAGTAGCATCTATGGTAATCTGACCAGAAGATGTAACAATGGAATCTATTATTAGCAACGAAGAACCTGTATTACTTAAAATTAAATTGCTTGTCTTAGATTCAGTAATTGGGGTATTCCCATAGGATATTACAGTGTTATCTATCGCAAGATTTGGAGAATTAATTTGGACAAAACCATTAAAAGAATCGGATTCAATATTACCCAAAGTAGCATTGGAAAGTATTGGATTCGAAATGTTCAAATCATAAGTTCCTGACGACACTGTCGGTTTTAATTTGAATCGCAACAATTCTCCATTGTCTCCAATAAAATCTTTGTTTGAAGCTGAATAGACAATAAATCGCAATGTATTTCCATTAATAACGGAAGCGTTAACGGTATGTCCATTGAATCGTTGTGACTGTATGATTGAATTATTCACATAAGAGATACCGGAGGGTAGTAAAACATCAAATTGAACTCCACTAAAAGACTCCATATTGTTCACATAAACAGGGATTTCAATATCATCATTAATGGTGCCACTGCCATTCCCGATATGGATTTCATTTACAGCGTAAACCGTCGCACTTAATGGAATCGTCTGAATGTTTCTAATAGGATCTGGGTCATTATTTTGAAACCCTAGATTTAATGAAGTATTTATTTTAGCAGCAGTATTTAACCCTATCGTTATATTTTTGGTTTCGTTTGGACTGATGCTAACAGGATAAGAATCAACAATAGTAAAAGGTGCATTCACAGTACTCCCATTAATAATTAAAGGAAGGTTACCAGTGTTTTCAATCGAAATTTGTTGTGTTGCTGTAGTTCCAATTGGAGTTCTACCAAAATCTACCCCAGTACTCAAAAGGCTAAGCATTGGCCCTTTTATCATAACATTTTGATTGGTTCCCGAAATAGGTATCGTTGTACTGGTAGCTGAAGAGGCCACAACATTATAAAAACTACAATTAAAAGTACCTGGAGTCATTTTAGACTTCATTTTAAGTCTCAGCAACAAACCATAGCCCGTTTTTAAAACCGCATTGGATGCCGAAAAAACGATAACCCTAACTGTACCCGGTGAAGGGGTACTTACCGAAAAGGAATGATTAGGAGCATCACTAGTTAATTCATGTCCGCTGAGTAATGCAAAAGCAGCAGCGTCATAATTAATATCAAATTGCAAAGCCGCTATACCACCCTGATTTTGTAATGAGACGTCTAAATTGAAATCGGTGTTAGTTCCTACTTCAACAGCCTGAATCGACAAGGTATTTTGCGCATAGATTTTTAGCGAGGCAACTGTCAAAAAAGCAAAGAGAAAATATATCTTTAATTTCATTGTTATTTCTTAACAATTATTTTATTAACAATACGATCTTTAAGCTCTCCATTTCTTTCCACATCCATAACCAAAATGTACATATTATCACTAAGACTATTTAATTCCAAGTTAGCAGTACTGTATCCTGAGGTGTTTTTAAAATTGTTTTGACTCCATACTTTTTTACCTTGTAAATCAAAAACACTAAAAGAAACAGTATCCATTTTTTCCGGAAGGTAATATTCTATATTGACTGTTCCGCTAGTTGGATTAGGTGATAAACTGGTAATGACAGAAAAATTAGTTTGCAAAGGAGCAACAATATCAGGTATTGCATTTTTATTGTACAAAGCATTAAGTTTTCTACCCGTTGGCGTCCCTACTACCGCTTTATCAACATCTAAAATACCCAATACATCAGCATTTTTAGTCAATAATTTTGTCTTTCCAGCAGGTATTTCGTTGCCATTAAAACTGTAAATCATTATTACTTTTTGATTATCCTGTTGGTATGAAATCGATTCAAAACTGGATATAGCATCCGATTTTGCATATTTAAAATCTGTATTAAAGGCCAGTTGCAGTCCGCCAATAGCATGTTTTGATTCCACATATAAATCATTTCCTTTCCAATAGAAAACTGCGTCGCCAACTGCTTCTTTAGAGTAAAAAGTGATTGGTTTTTTGGTAGAGGCAATTTTTCCTGTTTTTGGATTTAAAATAATATCAACAGTTCCTACGATATCCAATACATTAATGGATTTGTCATCATTGACGTCAGCTGCTTTGAAAATAAACGGTGTTGGATTATTCCCTAAAATATAATCTACAGATTGAACCAAATCCATCACATTCACACTTAAATCGCCATTACCATCACCAAGCACAGAGGTTAATGGACTTGAAGACACAGTAGTGGAATAATCTGTTTCTTCAAAACTGGTTCTAAGGATTTTATATTTATAGTAGTACGTTTTTCCTTCCTCTACATCATAGTCAATAATGGCAGGATTAGTAATCAGGCTTTGATTAATCTTTACAGGTTCTGTAAACGTTCCGTCTAAATTTGCTGTGTAACGGTACATATTGTAACCCAATACATCCTCAAGAACAGTGCTAGGTGGTGTTTCCCAATCCAATGCTATCTTACCTAATCCTGGCGTAGCGCCAAAACCAACTGAAGCAGAACCTGCACTTTGAATCAACATATTAAATCTGTAATTCTCAACAGGAATATCAAAATAATCTAAATCTCTGGCACCTTCCACTCGTATTCTATTGATACCATCGGCAGCTCCAATTTTCACTTCATGAATAACGGTATAAATTTTACCATCTGGTGACCATGTTCCTTTTTCAGATATGACTTTTTGAGTGTACGGTTCCTTAACACCATAACTTATCTGTGGTGGATAATTGGTATCCATTGCTCGGTTAAAATATACTTTAAATTCTTGATTTCCAATTCCTATTGGATCCATTTGCTCATACTCATCTTGGGCATCTTTACCGTTAACCAAAACTTTCCAAACTATACCGTGGTTTACTTCGTAAGGGACATTCGAGATACTTCCCATATTCATTAAACCAGATACATTAGAATCAACTAAAGCATCTTTGATTTCTCTTCTGTATTTCAATGGATCAGACATTCCTAAATATGCCTCTATTGGTAATGTAGTCCCTGAAGAATTAATTGCGAAAGAATTTACATTGTCAAATATGTTTAATTCTTTAAAAAAGTTGTCATTTTGATTAAATCTGATTCCTTCGTATTGATTTTTATTACTAATAATATTTAAATTATCCCCTCTAACTGATGTGTTATATCCAAACCTAAAAGAATTGTTGTAATAAAAATTACTTTTGGATAAATTGGCATTATAGATATAAATTAAGTATTCGATATAACTATCCGTTACTAGTAAATTTGAGGCATCCAAATTATTCTCATTCTCTCCAAATATATACCTTGTATTTAAACCTTTAATTGTCACAAAGTCTAAAATTGACTTATTTGTGTTATTACTGTTAAAACTAATTCCAGACCAAGTATTTGCCTCATTCTTAAAAGTTATAAATGCGTCTTTATTTCCTACCGCAACCATGCGGGAATTATCAAATAATGAAATCTTTTTATTATCAGCAATTTTAATAATTGTACCTGGTTCAATTGTAATAGTTGAATTTCCAGAAAAAATCACATTGTCGGAGACAAGGTATTCCTTATTAGCAAAGAGTGTCATATCTTGATTGATAACCCCAAATAACAGTATAGAATTCTTTACATTAATAACATATTCAGTAGAAGTTAAGTAGTCCTTATTCGGTCCAGACCAAACCTTTAAATTGAACTTAATGGTTGTATTATTGGCTAAGTTTGAAGCAATTTTTATTTTTAAAGATTTCGTTAAATCTTGCAAGTTTGCATAGGCTGATATGGAGCCAATGGCTATCTCACTTTCTAAAATAGTGGCTTTAGTTTGGTCTTCAAATTCGGCAAACTCTATACCTACTCTCACATCATTCGTAGGACCCCAATAATTTTTCACTAAAGGAAAAATATCAACTATTTCATTAGGTTCCAAAAATCCATTCCCGTTTTGACTATTGCTATTATCCTTGTTGGTTGCAGACAATACTTTTAAATCAGGAGCAGGAGTGCTTTCAATTGCTGCTTTAAAATCAACAAAAGATGTAGAACTTTTAATTAAGCTGCCAAACAACAGTTCCTTGCTATCAGTTGGCTTTTGTTGTAAGTAAAGTGCAATTCCACCTGCAACCAATGGAGTTGCCATAGAAGTACCCGTCAAAGAACGGTAGCCTCCATTTGGCACTGTACTCATAATTTCTGAACCAGGGGCTTTTAGTTCGTAATTTAAAAGATTTGGATATCCTGAAAATGTCACTCCATCCTGATCATAGTTAGAATATTTAGCAATGTCTTGTACTCCTAAAACAAAAGAATAAGCCCCTGGATAAAAAGGCATACCAGGTAGTCCGTCCTCACATTTACCAGGACCAATACACACTCCATTATTACCTGCAGCAGCAACCAATACACTGGTCGCATAGGCATTTTCCAATGCATTACGCATTGTCATAGATTCCGCAAAAGAACCAAAACTCATGTTTATAATTTTTGCGCCATTAGCACTGGCATATTGTATAGCCAATGCAATTGTGCTCGCATTCCCTTCTCCATTGCTTTGAAATACTTTTAGAGGCATCAATTTTACATTCCAAACTGCCCCTGCCATTCCAAGATTATTACCACCAACAGCACCGGCTATTCCCGCCACGTGGGTACCGTGCATATTGTCATCAAGGGGTTCGTTGTCATTACTAATGAAATCCCAGCCTCTTATATCATCAATAAAGCCATTGTTATCATCGTCAAATCCTGCAATTCCATTTAATTCAGCTGTATTTGTCCAGATATTGGGTTGCAAATCAGGATGGTTATAATCTACTCCCGTATCCAGAATGGCAATTGTTTGAGAACCATTTCCAGTTCCATAACTATTCCAAACATCATTGATGTGTGTAGCCGGAATACCTGTTTGTTGACTATACAAAGGGTCGTTTGGAGTAACAATGACAGAAGTTGTGCTTTTTAGTTTTCTAAGTTCGTCTTCTGTATAGATTTTAGAATTCACCGTAAAGTCATTCACACTGAATTTATAATCCGGTTCCGCATATTCTACACTTGGATCTTTTTTAAGATTTTCAGCAAGCGCCAAAACATCTTCTTGCTTGTCTTTTAAATCTAATACGAAAGTGTTTTTTAAAGAGTGTACTTCTTTCAATCTAGAATCTTTAAAACCAGACTGTTTACGCATCGTGCTTTTTTCAACAGACTGTTGGGTAAACATTACCGTTGAGCTCGAAACTTTATTTTCAATCCCTAAAAGTTTACCTATGTTTTCAGTAGTCGAGCCAATTCCTTTGCTGGTATAAGAAACTTTGGCGTTAACATTATCCTTTAATTTCACAATAATCTTTCCAGGAGTAAAATTCATTATGTCCTGACGAGGTTTTTGGTTTTGTGAACAAATAATCTGAGATGCAAAAAAGAACAGAAGTAAAGTTTTTTTCATAATTTAAGATTCATTTATAATGTAGAGATGGGCTTGGTGCGGTCATTATTCACAATGTGAACTTATTTGTATAATTGCCAACAAATCATGTAAAATTCACGTTAAAAATCACATAATTCTACAAATCTAAACAATTAAGTTAACATTATAACATTATTAACTTCTCTAAACAGCTTTTTTTTAGTGTCTCTTTTACACAATCTTTTTAGCAAAATAAAACCATTTGATTTTAAGTCTATTAACCTACAAATTCCAATTTATCGATATTTTTATATTAGCCAAAATTGTAATTTTTACCCAAGATTTTCGTTTTAAAACCATCAAAAGTTTCGGAGTAATTTCGTCTAAATTAATTTGATTAAAATTTTGCCAGATTTATAAAACCGAAAAAAATAAAAACCTTTTCATTCAAACTCAGCTTCCGCAAGTAAATTTTTAAAATAATTTTTCATAAATAAGCGAACATTCATTTATATTTAATATTTTTGCTTAGTCATAAACAGAAAAAATGCGAACAAGGGATACAAACAAAGAAGAGTTAGTTAAACAGAAAGCTATAGAAATGCTTGTGAAACTTGGTATTGAAGGCTTTGGAATGAATCGATTGGCAAAAGAATGTGGTGTTTCAGTTGCCACTTTATACATCTATTACGCCGATAAAGAGGATTTAATAAAAAAAATTGGAATCGAAATAGGGCAAGATTTCTTTAATGAAATGGTCAAAGACTTTTCACCATCAATGCCTTTTAAAGAAGGATTGCGCAAACAATGGGAAAACAGAGCGCGATTTACAATAAAATACCCTTTGAATGTGGCTTGTTGGGAACTTTTGAGCCATTCCAGTTATAGAGACTGTATTTTGGAAAAAAGCCTATTTGATTTCAAAACAATAATGGGTGATTTTTTAAAAAATGCGATTGACAAAAAAGAATTAGTCTGTATGCCCAAAGAGATATTTTGGAGTATAGCATATGGCCCTTTATACACTTTACTCCGTTTTCATAATGAAGGAAAAAATATGGCAGGAACTCCTTTTAAACTTACCAAAGAAGCAACTGACGAAGCATTTGAATTAGTGATAAAAGCATTGACACCGTAAAAAGTTTAACTATGGAAAACCAAATAGAAAACATATTGGTATTTGCAACCAATATAAGAACCGAAAACGATAAACAAACTATAAGTAACGTATTGAATCAAAACTCAGAAATAGATCAATGGACACTAGACCAGGAAGATATTGATTGTGTTTTAAGAATTGTAAGCGACACCTTATCCGAAGAACAAATAATAAACCTTTTAGACAACCAAAATTTCAAATGCTCTGCATTGGAATAAACAAAAGAAAATGAAAGAACAAAAGCCAAATGCAACCCCGTTTACTGGTTATCAAAAGTTTGCTGTTTTTATACTCGCAATCACTCAATTTACAGTAATTCTTGATTTTATGGTTATGTCTCCTTTGGGCGATATACTAATGAAATCTCTTAGCCTAAAACCTACACATTTTGGTTTAGTTGTTTCGGCATACGCTTTTAGCGCAGGTATTTCTGGGATTCTTACTGCTGGTTTTGCGGATAAATTTGACCGTAAAAAATTATTGCTTTTCTTCTATATAGGTTTTATTGCGGGAACCATTTTATGTGGAATTGTAAATTCATACATTTTGCTGGTTGCCGCCAGAATCATCACAGGATTGTTTGGAGGCGTTATCGGTTCAATATCTATGGCAATTGTTGCCGATTTATTTACCATGCAACAACGTGGACGAGTAATGGGATTTATTCAAATGGGATTTGGAGCAAGTCAAATTTTAGGAATTCCTATTGGTTTATATCTTGCAAATGCCTGGGGATGGCACGCTCCATTCTTATGGGTAGCGGGAATGGCCGGAATTGTGGCATTTTTTATAGCTGTTAAATTGGAACCCA
>NZ_DASTTN010000555.1:0-9533 GCF_035760125.1 Flavobacterium sp. | reverse complement strand
AAAGAAGGATGGTCAACTTATGCAGATGAAAATAGGATATATGAACAAGCACAGTTAATTACCAAAATTGGAAATGTGAGTATTCTTCAAAGGTTGCGAAACGAGCAAAGATGGCAAGAAAAAATGGCTAATGATGAACCTACAGGTGAACTTCGTTTTACAAATAGAGTACGCTATTTAGCCAGTTTTAACATTCCAATATTCAGTAACAAAAAAATGCCTTCTTTGGTTTTAGCTGATGAGTTATTAATTCATTTTGGCAAAGAAGTGGTTTATAATACATTTGACCAAAATCGATTATTTATTGGAATCAAACAAAATATAAATCCCCAATTGAGTTTTGATTTTGGTTATATGAATGTTTATCAAGAAAAATATACAGGCTATCAATATGACATGAATCATACCATTCGATTGTTCTTTTATCTCAACTCAGCATTAAAGCATAGTATACCTAAAGCTCCAGATCATCATTCAGGAGATGAGTAATTTTATATCTATTTGATTTTAAAGGCTATGAGTGTTTTTAAATATTTATTCTTAATTGAATTTAACGAATAGGTATTAAATATTTTTGTAAGTTTATGTTCTAAAATTCAAAAAATAGATATCTTTTTTTGAATTGTTATTTTTTTAAAGTTTTCTTTTATTGGACGAAATGATTTTATTAGCATTCATTTCTAAATTAAAATAATTGATGTTTTGTTGATTTTAAAAAATAAATAATTTATAAAACTGATTAAAATGGAAGACAACACTGGTTATTCGATATTGCGAAATCCTCGATTAAATAAGGGATCAGCTTTTACCCATGAAGAAAGAGAAAAATATGGACTGCAAGGAATGTTGCCAGAAGCAGTTGAAACCATCGAAACACAGATAATTCGCATTCAGGAACAACTGGGAAATTTTGAAAGACCCATAAACCAATACATTTTCCTGATGCAGTTGTTGGAAAATAATGAAACCTTGTTTTTCAAAACAATATCCAGTGATCCTGTCAAGTTTCTACCATTGGTTTATACACCTACTGTTGGAGAAGCCTGTCAAAAATTTGGTCAAGTAACCCGAAGACCAAGAGGATTGTATCTCTCTATCAAAGAAAAAGACAATCTAAAACAGATTCTGAGAAACTGGCCTGAAAAAGATGTTCGATTTACTGTTGTCACAGATGGTGGGCGTATTTTAGGATTGGGGGATTTAGGTATTTTCGGTTTGGGGATTCCCATAGGGAAATTGGTTCTGTACACCAGTTGCGGAGGTGTTCCACCAGAATATACCCTGCCAATTGTATTGGATGTTGGCACAAATAATGAAGAGTTTTTGAATGATCCGCTATATCCGGGTTTAAAATGCAAAAGGATTAGAGGAAAGGAATTTGATGATTTTGTAGCCGCTTTTGTTCAGGCGATGAATGAAGTATTTCCTAAAATATGTATACAGTGGGAAGATTTTCCAGGAGTTGATGCCATTCAGATTTTAAATACCTACAAAGAAAAAGTCTGTACTTTTAATGACGACATACAAGGAACAGCTGCCATTGCTACAGCAGGTTTTATTTCTATAAGTCGTTTGATGAAAAAAACATTTGTTGATCAACGATTTTTGTTTTTAGGCGCTGGAGCTGCAGCATTTGGAATAGCCAACATGTTAGTCAAAAAATTCCAAAGAGATGGTTTGACTAGGGAGCAAGCTTTAAATCAGATTTGGATGTTTGATGTAAATGGATTATTGGTAAAAAGTCGAAAGGATCTTCTCGATCATCAATTGCAATTTGCACATGATTTTGAACCCTGCACTGATTTTGCAGAAGCAGTTCTTAAAATTAAACCGACGGCCATTGTTGGTGTTAGTACTGTTGGTGGAGCATTCAATCAGCAGGTGATTGAAAATATGAGTGCCGTAAATGAACGACCAATAATTTTTCCCTATTCTAACCCAACTTCTCATTCTGAATGCACTGCCGAACAAGCTTATAATTGGAGTAAAGGGAAAGCTATTTTTGCTAGTGGAAGCCCATTTGCTCCTGTAGAATATCAAGGCAAAACTTTTACTCCAGGTCAAGGAAATAATGTATTTATTTTTCCTGCTTTAGGACTTGCCATTTTTGCTACCGAAGCGAAAAGAGTTACTGATGATATTTTATTGACTGCCGCAGAAGCTGTTGCAGAACAAGTATGTTTGGTGGATTTTGAAAAAGGACTAATCTATCCTAATGTAGCCGATATTTTGAGAGTATCGGTAAATGTAGCTGTAAAGATTGCCGAAGAAATTTTTAATTCTGGTCAAGCAGGTGTTGAAAGGCCTGAAAGTATTAGCGATTTTATCAAAAGTAAAATGTATGTCCCCGAATACTAATGTTTTGGTTGATATTTGAATGTTACTTTTTATTTGATTTAGGCAGAATATTTAAAATGGCAGATTTTTTTTATTACGTATGTATCTATGTATCAACTTTATGTGTTAACTTTAGTGTTAATTTAAAAGCAAGCCCCTGTTTTTAAAAAAGTAGAGTGTGTTTTGTTAATTGATTTGTAATCTGAAGTTAATGGAAAAAATTACACATATTTTGCAGGAGCATCCTGAGTTAGCAGTTTTTTTAACACTATCTCTGGGTTTTGCTTTAGGGCATATAAAAATTGGCACTTTTAAAATTGGAGTAGTTTTGGGGACTTTGTTCGCAGGAGTGCTTATCGGCCAATTGAACATAGAAATCCCTCCAATTGTCAAAACTATTTTCTTTGATTTTTTTCTTTTTGCTACAGGATACAAAGTCGGGCCCCAATTTTTTCAAGGGCTAAAGAAAAATGCATTTCCTCAATTGATGTTGACGGTAGTGATCTGTGTTTCTTGCTTATTGATTGCTTATAGTATGTCCAAACTTTTGGGATATGATACGGGAACCGCAGCTGGACTTTTAGCTGGAGCATTTTCTGAATCAACTCTTATTGGAACAGCCTCTGAAGCTATTCATCAATTATCAATTTCTGAAATTGAAAAAACACGATTAATTAACCATATACCTGTTGCTTATTCTCTTACCTATCTTATTGGAGCAACTTCTTTTGTTTTCTTTTTAACAACTATTGCGCCTAAATTATTAGGAATAAATTTAGTGGAAGAAAGCGAAAAACTCAGTCAGACATTGACTGGGGATACTGAGCATGAACCAGGTATTCAATCGGCTTATCAGCGATGGATAATAAGAGCTTACCAAATTACGAATGATAAATGGGTTGGAATTACTATTTCTGATTTTGAAGAAAAGAATAAAGATCTTCGATTAATTATTCAAAGAATTAGACATAATAAAGAATTATTAGAACCTTCTCCGGAAACCATTATTCATAAAGACGATATACTGGTAATAATGGCACAGCACGGTATTATTTTGAACAGTTTATCTAATATTGGCCCCGAAGTCTTAGATGAAGAGTTATTGAAATTTCCATTGGCACACATGGATATAACAATCACAAACAAAGAGATTTCGGGGAAAACAATTAGAAGTTTGCGGAAGCGTTTTGGAAATGGTTTGATGTTGGATAAGGTTACTAGAGAATATCAGGAAATACCATTTAATTTAGATACAGTTTTACTTAGAGGCGATGTTTTGAAACTTACAGGTAAAATGGTTTTAATGGAAAAAGCGGCCAAAGAAATAGGATATTTAGATCGATTAAGTTCTGCAACAGATATCGTTTTTTTAGGGTTGGGAATTGTTTTAGGTGGCCTTTTTGGATTGCTTTCCATAACTGTTTTCGGAATCTCAATAACCTTAACAACTAGTGGTGGAGCCTTGGTAATGGGATTGGTTTTTGGTTGGTTGCATTCACAGACACCTATATTTGGTAGCATTCCAGAACCTGCCTTATGGATTTTTGATAATGTGGGATTGGCAACTTTTATTGGTTTGGTAGGAATGGCTGCAGGACCTAGTTTTATTTCTGGACTTCAAGAAATGGGTTTTAGCATTGTTATAGCTGGTTTTGTTGTAGCAATTGTACCGCACATCATTGGACTTTTTTTTGGAAAATATATTCTGAAAATGAACCCAATAATTTTGTTGGGAGCACAAACAGGAGCTGGAACATCCACTATTGGGCTGAAAGCGATACAGGATGCTTCGGCCAGTAAATTTCCGGTTTTAGGATATACAATCCCTTATGCTTTGGGAAATATATTATTAACGGCTTGGGGACCAATTTTGGTTTCTATGATGAATTGATTTATACAGAACTAATGCAGTTTATAATATAAAGATAATAATATTTATATTTTGATATTTATTTTATTGTTGATGTAAAAAATATAAATAACTTAAAAATCAGTATTAAAAGTAAAATTTATTATTTTAGCTCTTTAAAAAAGTCAAAAAATTAAAATTAAATATTAATATGAAAACAACAAGAAAGGAACACGATTTTTTAGGGGAATTGGAAATTCCCGATCATTTGTATTACGGAATACAAACTTTTAGAGCAGTAGAAAATTTTAATATTACAGGAATTCCAATTTCAAAAGAACCATTGTTTATAAAGGCATTGGGTTATGTGAAAAAAGCTGCAGCACTGGCCAACAAAGATTGTGGAGCTTTGGATGCTAAAATTGCTGAAGCGATTTGTTATGGTAGTGACCAAGTAATTGCTGGTAAATTTGATCAAGAATTTGTTAGCGATTTAATACAAGGAGGTGCTGGAACATCTGTGAATATGAATGCCAATGAAGTAATTGCCAATATTGGATTAGAATATTTAGGGCACAAGAAAGGGGAGTATAATTTTTTGCATCCTAATAACCATGTGAATTGTTCTCAATCGACCAATGATGCTTATCCATCAGCATTTAGAATAGCATTGTATTTAAAAATGGATCATTTTATAAAAACGGTTGAAAATCTTGAAAAAGCTTTTGCAGCCAAAGGTAGCGAGTTCAAGGAAGTTTTAAAAATGGGAAGAACTCAGTTGCAAGATGCCGTACCAATGACTCTGGGACAGGAATTTCATTCCTATGCAACTACAATAGGAGAAGATGTTTTAAGGTTAAAAGATGCACAAAGTTTAGTGTTAGATATTAACATGGGAGCAACAGCTATTGGAACCAAAGTAAATGCACCGGAAGGTTATCCTGAAATTTGTGTCAATTATTTAGCTAAAGAGGTTGGGATTCCATTAACCTTATCGCCAGATTTGATTGAAGCAACAGTAGATACTGGGGCCTATGTCCAAATAATGGGAACAATGAAAAGAACGGCAGTTAAAATTTCAAAAATATGTAATGACTTGCGTTTGTTGAGTTCAGGACCAAGAACAGGATTCAATGAAATTAATCTGCCTCCTCGTCAGCCTGGTTCATCGATTATGCCGGGAAAAGTAAATCCTGTAATTCCTGAAGTGGTGAATCAAACCTGTTTTTATGTTATAGGACAAGATTTAACCGTAACGATGGCGGCTGAAGCTGGACAATTGCAATTAAATGTTATGGAGCCAGTAATTGCTTTTGCAATGTTTACTTCATTGGATTATTTGTCAAACGCAATTCAAACATTAATTGATAAATGTATCATTGGTATTACTGCAAATGAGCAGCATTGTTATAATATGGTGATGAACAGTATTGGGATTGTAACTCAGCTGAATCCAATTTTAGGATACGAAGAAAGTGCCAGTATTGCGGGAGAAGCTTTGAAAACTGGAAAAAGTGTTCACCAAATTGTAGTTATTGAACGCAAATTAATTTCTCAAGATAAATGGGAGGAAATTTATTCAATAGAAAATTTAATCAATCCTAAATTCATTACTTCATAAGAGTTTATTAAAATTCAGACGATTCTAAATTATATGTAATAACAGTTATAAAGTAGAACTAATGATAAACAGCCAAAAAAATTTAATAATAATTGTATTCCTTTTTATGGGTTACAATTCGTATTCCCAGTTTCGAACAGAAAAAGATTTATTGGGAGAAAAACAAATTCCCGCCGATGCTTATTATGGCGTTCAAACAGCCAGGGCACTAGAGAATTTTCAGGTAAGTGGTGTGAAAACTAACTTTTATCCAGATTATGTAAGAGCATATGCTATGGTGAAATTAGCAGCTGCGAGAGCTAATGCTGATGTGGGGCGCATGAAAAAAGACAGACTTGATGCTATTGAAAAAGCCTGTCAAGCAGTAATTGATGGGAAATATTACGATCAGTTTTTGGTGGATCTCTATCAAGGGGGAGCAGGAACATCTGCCAATATGAATGCCAATGAAGTACTTGCAAATATTGCTCTTGAATTAAGTGGACATAAAAAAGGGGAATATAAATTTATAGAACCCCATGACGATTTGAACATGGGACAATCTACAAATGACGTGTACCCAACAACCATTCATGTTGCATTGTTATTGCATAATGATAAATTAATGAAAGAAGTAAAGTTACTTTCTGATGCTTTTCATAAAAAAGGGGATGAATTTAATAAAATACTAAAAATGGGTCGTACCGAGGGTCAGGATGCTGTTCCAATGACCTTGGGTCAAGAATTTCATGCTTTTGGATACCAACTTGATGCTGAAATAGAAGGCTTACGCAAAAGTGAAGCCTACTTGTATGAAGAAAATATGGGGGCCACCGCTATCGGTACGGGAATTACTGCTACTCCCGGATATGCCGAAAAATGTGCAGTACATTTGGCAAAAATCACAGGAAAGCCAATGGTATTGAGTCCAGATTTAATTGCAGCCACTTCAAGTATGCAAGGATTTGTGATGTATTCATCAGCACTTAAAAGTTTGTCTGTGGCATTGTCAAAAATTAGCAGTGATTTAATTATCCTGGCAATGGGACCCCGTACAGGGCTGTTTGAGATAAACCTGCCTGCCCTTCAGCCAGGCTCTTCTATTATGCCCGGTAAAGTGAACCCAGTGATGCCAGAACTTATGAATCAGATTTGTTATAAAGTGATTGGTAATGATTTGACAGTGACATTTGCTTCTTCAAATGGACTTCTTCAATTGAATGCTTACGAACCTGTAGTTGCCATTTCTATTATGGAATCCCAAGCTCTTTTTTATAAAACGATGCCTTTATTTAGGAAAAATTGTATTGATGGAATTACTGCAAATGAAGAAGTATTGAAACATTATATTGATCGAAGTGTAGGTATAGTTACCGCTTTAAACCCTGTTTTGGGTTACGAAAAGACTACTGAATTGGCTAAAGAAGCACTTTCAACCAATAAAGGAATACTTGAACTTATTCGCGAAAAGAAATTATTAACAGAAGATCAAATCAAAAAGCTTTTAGATCCGGCAACAATGACGGGTCAGAAATAATGCTTTGAAGTTTTATAGATTATAAAAATCAAAAATTAATTGAATTAACTTTAACTAGATAAATTATGAAAAAGATTGTTTTAATATTTATGATTTCAGTTTTTGGTTTACCAGTGCAAGGACAAAATAAAGTACCCAAAACTTCGCCAAGAATCATTATTTTGGCTACAGGTGGGACCATTGCTGGCTCAGGGGAATCAGCAACTAAAGCTGCTTATACAGCAGGGAAAGTGCCTATTGATGATTTGCTAAATGCAGTGCCTCAAATTCATGATTATGGAAAAATAACTGGAGAGCAAATTGCTCAAATTGGTAGCCAGGATATGAATGTGGTGACTTGGTTGAAATTATCAAAAAGGATAAATGAAATTTTCAAAAATAATGAGGCCGAGGCAGTAGTGGTTACACATGGTACAGATACTCAGGAAGAAACTGCTTATTTTTTGGATTTAACAGTGATGTCAGATAAACCAGTTGTTCTAGTTGGAGCCATGCGACCATCAACAGCGATGAGTCAGGATGGAAATAGAAATTTATTGGATGCAGTAATGGTTGCTGCTAGTCCAAAAAGTCAAGGAAAAGGGGTGATTGTAGCTATGGATGAAAA
This sequence comes from Flavobacterium sp., assembly GCF_035760125.1. Classification (GTDB taxonomy): domain Bacteria; phylum Bacteroidota; class Bacteroidia; order Flavobacteriales; family Flavobacteriaceae; genus Flavobacterium. The sequence continues at coordinate 1,603 of NZ_DASTTN010000555.1, read as the reverse complement.
AATTTATGATGCCAGAGATGTGACTAAAACCAGTACCACAAATTTAGAAACTTTTCAATCTCGTAATTTCGGCCCAATTGGATTAATCTATGATGGTAAAGTAAATTACTACTATCAATCATTAAGAAATCCTTCCAAAAAGTTTGATGTCACAAGTTTGACTTCATTGCCTCAAGTAGAAATTGTTTACGGATATGCAGATGCTAGCCCTGTATCTGTGACTGGAATTGCAAATTCAGGCGTAAAAGGGATAGTTTACGCAGGAATGGGAAATGGTAATTTCGGCGAGCCAGTAGGAAAGGCATTGGCAGATGCAGCTAAAAAAGGAATTTTGGTTTGTCGTTCTGCAAGAGCAGGTTCTGGCAGAATTACTTTAGATAATGAAGTAAAAGATGCCGAACTTGGTTTTGTTGTTTCAGATGATTTAAATCCACAAAAATCTAGAGTTTTATTGATGTTGGCTTTGACAACTACATCGGATAGAGAAAAGATACAGCAGTTTTTCTTTGATTATTAATAAGTTGTAAAGTGAATTTTTTATAAAGTTCACTTTTTTTGTTTCAAATATAATAATAGTAGTAACCTTAAATATAGCTATATGATTTGGATTGAATTTGCTGTTCTTATTGGAATGATTCTTATAGGGTCACAAATGAAAGGAATTGGATTAGGTGTAATGGGTATGGTAGGATTGTTTATTTTTCTTTTTATTTTTAAAATGAAGCCTACAGACCCTCCTCTTGACGTGATGTTAATAATTATGGCTATTGTAACAACGGCAGCAACCTTACAGGCATCAGGAGGACTAGATTATCTTGTTAATTTGGCAGAGAAAATTATTCGAAGCAATCCTTCAAATATCACATTTATTGCGCCTTTTACAGTTTACTTTTTATGTCTATTTGCAGGAACTGCCCATATAGTTTATTCCTTATTACCAATTATTTCTGAAGTGTCGGCTAAGAAAAGAATTCGACCCGAACGACCATTAAGTATTTCGGTTATAGCTTCTCATTTGGCTTTGACAGGAAGTCCTATGAGTGCTGCAACAGCTGCCTTGGTGGTTATATTGGGTTATCCTGGTGCCTTGGTAGATATCATGATGATTTGTATTCCGGCCTGTATTATCGGCATACTAATAGGTTGTTTTTCTGTTTTCAAAAAAGGAGCAGAATTGGATAATGATCCTATTTTTATTGAAAAAATGAAAGATCCCGAATTTGCAAAAAGTATGGAAGTAGATGCTGAAGGTGAAGAAAAAAGTTTAAAGCCTGGTGCTAAAACTTCAGTTTTAATATTCACGTTTGCAATAGTTCTGATTGTAATAGCGGGGGCTTTTCCAAATTTAGTTCCTAGTTTTGAGCCTGGTGCCAAAACTCTTGCAGTGGCTGCCAATGGATCTTTATCTATGGTAACAATAATCAGCGTTATTACACTTACTGCTTCTGCGGCTATGATGCTAATTACTAAAACAAGTACGGCAGATGTTACCAAAGCCAGTTTGTTTACCTCTATGGCTTCTGCTGTAGTGTCTGTGTTTGGAGTGGTTTGGATGAGTTCTACTTTCATGCATGCTAATAATGATAAAATACAAGAAGCCTTA
>NZ_DASTTN010000554.1:0-3331 GCF_035760125.1 Flavobacterium sp. | reverse complement strand
CATTATCTGGAAAGAAAAAAAAGCACTAATCGAACTCAGCTTATTTATAAATAAATTAGCTTGTTCAATAATCCTGCAAGGCTTTTTTTCAACGTTGTATGTATAGACTTGTCGGATTTGCTTTTGGTCGTGAGGTTGCTTCATACCTCGCAAAGACTTTGATTGTGGAATTCTATTGTTTGCTCTACCTGTGTAACGAAGTCTAGAGACTTCAGAGAGCGGGTTATTTTTTTGCCATATCGTTTATCCCAAATAACCCCATACATGGCCCAACTCCGCAAATTATCAAGACTTTGCGTTTTTTTTTAAGTTTTTGAAAGCTGTGAACATGATAAAAGTCTCCCAACTTTTCCCGTAAATACTTTTAGAATTACATGCGATTCAAGAGTTACAAAGAAACTACAAAGTAACAAAGCTATTATTTTGTAGTTTTTCTTCTTTTATAAAGGGGAAAAGTTTCTGTTTACAAAATAACTTTATCAGCAAAAGTGCTGAATTTCTAAGATATTCATAAAAAAAGCCGGGAGACTTTTATTAAATTTACTGTTATAAAGAACATTAAAAAAAACGCAAAGTCTTGAGACTTTGAGGAGCGGGGAATATTAGCAATTATTATATTACACAGACGCAAACGATTAAAAACAAACTATATGGAAAAACAATTTTATGCTGTTTATTTGAACCCTTCAAGACCCGACTTTGCAATGACAATGACAGACAATGAAAGGACAATCATGTTACAACATATTGCATACTGGACAGAAAAGATGAAGCAAGGAAAAGTTTACGCTTTCGGTCCTGTTATTGACCCAAAAGAAATTTATGGACTGGGCATTGTAGCGGTAGACAACGAACAAGAACTAAAAGACATCATCGCAAACGACCCTGCGGGGAAAATAAATAGATACGAATACTTTCCAATGAAGGCTGTTGTACCCAATATTTCAATTGACTGACAACAACTTTCTTTCTTGCCCCGCTCCGCAAAGACTTGAGACTTTGCGGAGCTGGGGCACGGATTTCAAGGGCTATAGTGAACTAAAAATTTCTAAGATAACTGAAAATAATACAACCAAACATTATGGCAACAATAGACAACACTACACATTTTGCCCCTGAACTGCACATTCCCAATGGTACGTTCAATATTGATTTCTACACAAAATTCGGGGCTACGGAACATTTTCATTTTCTGAACGATGACGGGAGTATTCATGTTGTAGAATTGGAAATTAACGGTGCAATTTTTCACCTACACGAAACAATGCGTAATGCTCTTGAACCAATAAGTGCAAAGGGAGTAACCGCGATTATCGGTTTGTTTGTCCCTAATGTAGATGAAGTAATGCAAAAAGCTATTCAGGCGGGAGCAACAGAAATCAGTCCTGCCCAAGACTACGATTACGGTTACAGACAAGGAATGTTCAAAGACCCTTTTGGACATTGTTGGCAAATACAGAAAAAAATCTAAATGAACAGTAAACACATTAAATGATGCTTAAAGATTTTAACGATACAATTGACATTTGGATTACGCATTGGAAAATACAGTGACAGCCAATTGCCCACAAACTTGCCAAGCGTTGAGACATTGGTGATAATTTAACCGAACAATACTATGACAAAAAAAGGATTATGGATTTTATTTGTTGCATTAGCAATTGTAATTGGACTCTATCCAAGTATTTACTTTTTGGTAGACCGAAAATTTGGACTATTAAGTTCAAAATCCACTGAATTATTGACGAACACTTTTTGGAACATTGGCTTTTATACTCATATAATTTTAGGAGGAATCGCTTTACTCATTGGCTGGTCACAATTCAGTTCAAAAATCAGGATAAGGAATCTTAATCTACATAAGCAAGTTGGTAAGATTTACCTGATTTCGGTTATTCTTAGTTCAATAGCGGGTATCTATATTGGCCTTTTTGCAACTGGGGGACTTATAGCTTCCTTAGGTTTTATTGGTTTAGGTATTACTTGGTTTTATACAACTTTGCGGTCTTATTTACACATCAAAAACAAACAAGTTGAACAACATCAAAAGATGATGATTTACAGTTATGCTGCTTGTTTTGCTGCCGTAACATTACGAATATGGCTTCCACTTTTGACATTGGTCTATGGTGATTTTGTAAAAGCCTACATTGTTGTCGCTTGGCTGTGTTGGATTCCAAACTTAATTGTTGCTAGTCTAATAACTAAACGGATTGTGACACAAAAAACATAAACTCCCCAGCGAGCGGAATAAACCTCGCAATGACCCAATTTACGCTAATGAATATTTACAAAAAAGCAAAATTCCTCCCCTTAGCCCCGATAGCAGTGGACATCCTTGTAAGCCGGGGTTCGGCTTACAAGATGGAAACGGATAGCGGGACGATGCTAGCAAAAAAGCCTAATCTTTCTGCTCCCAAAATTTAAAATCGAACTTCACATATCATATAATTTGCCTACGACAATTTGTCACTACTATAACAATTGGTATCCTATTTGAAAGTTACTTTTACCAATTGTAAAACCATTAATAAATATAAAAACATGACAACAGGTAAAATTAATGTTTCGGTTGAAAACATCTTTCCCTTAATCAAGAAGTTTCTTTATAGTGACCACGAAATTTTCTTGCGTGAATTGATTTCAAACGGAACCGATGCAACTTTAAAACTAAAACACCTTACTAGTATTGGTGAAGCCAAGGTTGAATATGGTTCTCCGATTATTGAAATTAAAATTGACAAAGAAGGTAAAAAACTCCACATCATTGACCAAGGATTGGGAATGACTGCCGATGAAGTAGAAAAATACATCAATCAGGTAGCTTTTTCTGGAGCTGAAGAATTCTTGGATAAATATAAAGATTCTGCCAAAGATTCAGGAATCATTGGTCATTTTGGACTAGGTTTTTACTCTGCTTTTATGGTTGCAGAAAAAGTGGAAATCATCACCAAATCATACAAAGATGAACCAGCGGCACACTGGACTTGTGACGGAAGCCCTGAGTTTACATTGGTAGCGGCTGACAAAACTACCAGAGGAACTGAAATCATTTTGCACATTGCAGAAGATTCTCTTGAATTCTTGGAAGAATTTAAAATTTCTGGCTTGTTGAGTAAATACAATAAGTTCATGCCTATTCCAATTAAATTTGGAACAAAAACACAAACGCTTCCAAAACCTGAAGATGCTCCAGAAGATTATGTTGCTGAAACAGTTGAAATTGACAACATCGTTAACAACCCAAATCCAGCTTGGACAAAACAACCAACAGATTTATCGGATGCTGATTACAAAGATTTCTACCGTGAAATGTACCCGATGCAATTTG
>NZ_DASTTN010000553.1:0-8664 GCF_035760125.1 Flavobacterium sp. | reverse complement strand
TTACTGATAATTTAACCTACGTTGTAGGGAATCACTCCTTTACATTTGGTGGTTCATTTGAAAAATTTGCATTTAAAAATTCATTTAACTTAACGGGTTATGAAAATTTTGGTAATCCAAATGGATATGCAGGTTTGTTCTTTTCTCCATACTTTACTGTTGCTGATTTCTTAGCAGATGCTGCCAAACCATACGCATCTAGTATCGTGGCTCAAAACATGCAATATGCAATAGATACATACAACAATAAAAGTAAAATTGCAGCCGGAGAGATTGGTGGCTGGAAATTATCGGAATTGAATGTTGGACAGCTTGCTTTTTATGCTCAAGATGATTGGGATTTAAATGATGATTTTAAATTGTCTTTGGGTTTAAGAGCTGATAAGCCTTTGTATTTTAACACAGCAGATTTAATCCAAAAATACATGGATGTTAATGCTGCGGGTGGAGCAGTCCGAGACGAAACTATTGATTACTATGATCCAGCAACTGGCCAAGCGGTTAAGTTAATTTCTACAGATTTGCCATCGGATAAAATTCTTTGGTCTCCAAGACTAGGTTTTAATTGGAACATAAACGGAGATAATATTTCTCAGCTTCGTGGAGGAACTGGTGTTTTTACTGGTAGAATTCCTTTTGTATGGTTAGGAAATCAAGTAAGTGGTGCGGATGATTCATTCCTTGAGATTATGGATCCTGATTATAAATGGCCACAAGTATGGAGAACTAGTTTAGGATATGATCATAAGTTTAAAAATAATTACATCTTGACGGTTGATATGTCTTATAACAAGGATATAAATGCAGTACATGTCCAAAACTGGGGATTGAAAACTCCTTCAGGAACCCTTGGAGGAGCTGATGACAGAGCGATTTATTTGGCAAGTGATAAAGGAGCTAATAATGCATATGTAATGACTAACTCCGATAAAGGTTACGCATTCAACTCTTCTATAAAAGTGCAAAAAACTTTTGATAATGGGTTATATGCTAGCGTTGCCTATAATTATATGATTTCGAAAGATGTGAACTCTATCGAAGCAGAAATTACAGGGGATGCTTTTGCTTTTAATCCTGCACTGGGAGATGTAAATAAAGATGTGCTTGCTAATTCTAAATATGGTGATAACAATCGTTTTGTTGGAGTTGGTTCTAAAAAATGGAAATATGGAAAAGACAAATGGGCTACTACGGTTTCAACTGTTTTTGAATATGCTCAAGGAGGACGATTCACTTATACTTATGGTGGAGATATCAATAATGACGGTTCGGGAGCCAATGATTTGATCTATGTTCCAACAACTGCTGAAATCCAAACTATGAATTTTTCAGGTGCTGGTCAGGCTGCTGCGTTTGATAAGTTTATTAGTCAAGATAAGTATTTGAGTGATAGAAGAGGTCAATATGCGGAACGTTATGGTGCTTTATCTCCTTGGAGAGGGAAATGGGATATGAAGATATTACAAGATTTTAATTTCAAAGTTTCATCTGCTTCACAAAAAATAAACACAATTCAATTTAGTATTGATATTTTAAATTTCAGTAATTTATTGAATTCTGATTGGGGATTGGTTCAAACTCCGGTAAGTATTCAGCCAATAGGGGTTTCGGTTGCAGGTAATACTCCAACTTATACTTTTAATGGAACTCAAACCAAAACGTTTGCATACGATGCCAGTCTTGCTTCTAGATGGCAAATGCAATTCGGAATAAGATATATTTTCTAAAGAACTTACAATTATGTTAATTAGCCTTCTTGAAAAAGAAGGCTTTTTTTTGGCCTAAAAAAGTATAAATTTGCATTTGAAAAAAGTTACTGAAAAAGAAGAAAATTTTAATAGGAATACATGAAATACACCAGACTTACAAAAGAGCAATTTGAAGAATTAACACAAGAATTTACTAATTTTTTGGCTACTCAGGCAATTGATAAAGCGGAATGGGATCAAATCAAAGCCGAAAAGCCCGAAGTTGCAGAACAAGAACTAGATGTTTTTTCAGATTTGATTTGGGAAGGCGTGCTTACGAAAGCTACTTATTTAGAATTTTTCTCCAAAAATCATATTTTTCTTTTTCATTGTTTTGATGGATATATAAAATCGATTGTTTTAAAATCATTGGTTCCGGAAATTGATTTTTTATCCAAAGAAGGTTTAGAATGGCTTAGTGATAATATGTTTACAGAAACAATTGAAATGAAAACAGGAAAAAAAGAATTTACCGAAGAGCGTAATCTTTCTATTTTTCAATTGATACAACAAGGCTCCTTTTTGAGTGATGGTCAATTATACAATCAAATTAATTCTATTATCGAGGGATAAATTTGATTTTTACAGTTTAAATTGGTTATTTTAGTAGATTATTTAATACACTAAAATAGCCAATTTTTTGTTTTATGGATATACTGCAAACCATTCAAACACTTAGGGAAGAACTCAATCTTCACAATCATAATTATTACGTGTTGGATAAACCAACATTGTCTGATTATGAGTTTGATATGAAATTAAAAGAACTTCAGGATTTAGAAAATAAACATCCTGAATTTTTTGATGCCAATTCTCCAACGCAGAGAGTTGGAGGAACGGTGACTAAAAATTTTGAAACGATTCCTCATGAATATCGCATGTATTCTTTAGATAATTCCTATTCCAAAGAAGATTTGATTGATTGGGAAAATCGAATTCAGAAAGTTTTAGGTGATGTGCCATTAGAATATACCTGTGAATTAAAATATGACGGGGCATCCATAAGTATTACCTATGAAAATGGAAAATTAAAACGGGCTGTTACTCGTGGAGATGGTTTTCAAGGAGATGATGTGACCAATAATATAAAGACAATAAAGTCTATTCCTTTGCAGTTGAAAGGAAATTATCCAGAACAGTTTGCTATTCGTGGTGAAATTATTTTGCCTTTTGCCGGATTCGAAAAAATGAATCAGGAATTAATTGAAATAGGGGAGACTCCTTATTCTAATCCTAGAAATACAGCTTCTGGAAGTTTAAAATTACAAGATAGTACTGAAGTTGCCAAGCGACCTTTGGATTGTTTACTCTATTTTTTAACAGGACCTAATTTACCGTTTAATTCACAATTTGAAGGGCTTGAAGCTGCAAGAAATTGGGGATTCAAGGCTCCTGCGGAAGCCAAATTGGCTAAGAACCTTGAAGAAGTTTTTAAGTTTATTGAGTATTGGGATGTTCATCGTCATGAGTTGCCATACGAAACCGATGGCGTTGTCATAAAAGTAAATGATTTTCGTCATCAAGAGGAATTAGGTTATACTGCGAAATCACCAAGGTGGGCTATTGCCTATAAATTCAAGTCGGAGCAAGTGGCTACACGATTGAATTCTATTTCATATCAAGTAGGTAGAACGGGAGCAATTACGCCAGTTGCCAATCTTGAGCCGGTACAATTGGCAGGAACTATTGTCAAAAGAGCTTCTTTGCATAATGCAGACCAAATTGAAAAGTTGGATATTCGAATTCATGATACAGTTTTTGTTGAAAAAGGAGGGGAGATCATTCCTAAAATCATAGCAGTTGATTTAAGTAAACGCCCCGATAATTCAGAGCCTACAAAATATATAACCCATTGCCCTGAGTGTAGTGCTGAATTAATAAGGGGTGAGGGAGAAGCCAATCATTATTGCCCGAATTTTTATGGTTGTCCACCACAAATTATTGGAAGAATCCAGCATTATATTTCGAGAAAAGCAATGGATATTGAGGGGTTAGGAGGAGAAACGGTTGCGTTACTTTTTAATAACGGATTGGTTCATAATTATGCCGATTTGTATGAATTGACAGTGGAGCAAATTCTACCTTTAGAAAGAATGGCTCAAAAATCGGCGGAGAATTTAGTTAAGGGTGTTGAAAATTCAAAAAGTATCCCATTCGAAAGTGTTTTGTTTGCTTTAGGAATTCGATTTGTGGGAGAAACAGTTGCTAAAAAGTTGGCCAAGCATTATAAAAATATTGATGCGTTGCAACAGGCCACTCTAATGGATTTAATTCTGGTGGATGAAATTGGAGAAAGAATCGCTCAAAGTGTAATTGACTTTTTTGAAAATAATGAAAATAAATCCATTATTGAAAGATTAAAAAGTTACGGAGTGCAATTTGAAATTGTTGAAAAAGTAAATCCAAATGCAACGGAGAAATTCTTAGGAAAGATATTTGTTGTTTCTGGTGTTTTTTCTACATTTTCTAGAGATGAATTAAAAAAAGCGATAGAAGATAACGGGGGAAAAGTAGGGAGTTCTATATCGGCTAAGACTGATTTTGTAGTTGCTGGAGATAATATGGGACCCGCCAAACTTGAGAAAGCTAATAAACTCAACGTGGCAATAATTTCTGAGGATCAATTTATAACAATGTTGAATGAAAGCTAGTACTCCGTCACTTATATTGTTTTTTATTACTTCTGTTTTGGCACTTATATTCAAATTAATTGGATATAATGATTTAGTACTTTGTACCAAGTCGATTATAATTCCCTCTTTGTTTATCTATTATTTGGTGTCGAATAATTACAAGATTAGCTTCTTTAAAGGAGTGATTTTCTTGTTACTTTTCGTGAGGGATATTTTTACCACACTAAATATTAGTGAATCTGCAATGGGGTCTTTTTTATGTGTGTTGGCGGTTTATGTTTTGCTTTTATATTTAAGTCAAAAAGATTTTAAGCGTCTAATATTTAGTTATAGAGATAGTATGTCAATTTTTATTTTAATTCTTGGGATTGGTACTATTTGTTATTCTGTTTTAAATTTAAAGCTGGAAAACTTAGAGTTAGATTTTTCATTGTATGTTACTTTTGGCATAATTTTGAGTGTTTTGGGTATAGTTTCTATAATAAACTATATCAAAAACGGCAGTTATGCTTTTTTTAGTGCCATGTTAATGTGTATTTGTTTTATAATTACTGACATCTTTTTTGTCCTGTATAAGTTTTATTTTTATAATTATGTTTTTACTTTAATTAGTATTATTACTCAATTTTCTTCTTATTTCTTTATGGTTACTTATTTTTTAGAGAAAGAGAAAGAAAATGAAATTGAAGATTTAATCGAAAATTAATTTTCCTTGAGGTGTTTTTGATTATTCTTTATTGACTTTATTATTTTTTTAATTTCAATATTTTTACCTTTTTTTATTATTAATTATCAGGTGTTTATGTTTGTTTTTTTGTAGCTATGTTGCTTTTATTGTTTAAAGAAATAATAAAAATAAATGTTAAGAATATAACAAAAAGTTTTAAAAGGCCGTTATAGTTTTTTAGATTTACCAACTCAAATGTGACTTAAATAATTAAATTTGTAATCTTTTAAAAGTGTATGTTTTTAAATTATATAAAGAGCTTTGTCTTAAATAAAACTGTAAAAAAGAGACTGCGTAATGTGAAAGGCGAGTCATTAAATTCACCTATTGTTAGGGTTGGTTTGATTGTTGATGAAAGTAATTCTTTAGAAACAGCTGCTTTGAAACAGGAAATTATTTCCAATGGAATTTTAGAAAACAATATTAAAGTTATTGTTTTTCGAGATGTTTTAAAGAACAAAGAAGTTTATTTAGAGTCAACATTTGGATTAAAGGATTTGAATTTCAAAGGAGGATTTAAGCAAGAGTCAATAAATGAGTTTATTTCAGAAGAATTTGATTTATTGATTAATTATTATAATGAAGAAAAGCCTTTTTTATTGCTTTTAACGAATAGTTCCAAGGCAAAATTTAAAGTTGGTTTTTCAAATATTGATAAAAGATTAAATCATTTTTTGATAAACATTAATCCTGAGAATTACAAGGGTTTTACAAGTGAGTTATTTAGATACTTAAAAATATTAAACAAAATATAATTTAAATTATGCAATCATTAATAGGAACAGGTGTTGCCCTAATTACACCGTTTAAAGACGATTTTACAATTGATATTGATGCTTTGAGAAGAGTTGTGAATTTTTCTATAGACGGCGGAATCGAATATCTTGTTGTCTTAGGTACAACTGCCGAAAATGCTACCTTGTCAGAAGAAGAAAAAGAGCTGGTAATTGCAACAGTAATTGAAGTGAATGCAGGTAGATTGCCATTAGTTCTTGGTGTGGGAGGTAATAATACTTTGAATGTTGTTGAAGAATTACGCACAAGAGACTTATCAGCGTTTGTTGCTATTTTATCTGTTTCTCCTTATTACAATAAGCCTAGTCAAGAAGGAATATATCAACATTTTAAAGCGGTTTCTGAAGCGTCGCCTATTCCTGTGATTTTATATAATGTTCCGGGAAGAACATCTAGTAATATGTTGCCATCAACGGTTCTTAGATTGGCAAATGATTTTGAAAATATTGTAGCAATAAAAGAAGCAGCTGGAGATTTGGTTCAAGCAATGCAGTTAATAAAAAATAAACCTAAAGATTTCTTAGTTATATCGGGTGATGATATGATAGCTTTACCAGTTGTTTTGGCTGGAGGAGCGGGAGTAATTTCTGTAATTGGACAAGGTTTTCCAAAAGAGTTTTCAGAAATGATTCGATTGGGATTGAATAGAAAGGTAGATGATGCTTATAAATTACATTATTTATTAGCTGATTGCATCGATATGATTTTTGAGCAAGGTAATCCAGCGGGCATCAAAGAAGTGTTCCGTATTCTTGGAATTACAGAGAATGTTGTTCGTTTGCCATTGGTTTCTGTGGATGAATTTTTGGTAAATCGATTGGATTCTTTTGTAAAGAAAATGGTCAAAAATACTTAAAGAGCTGCAGTTTTTTTTAAATAAAGAAATATTTTGTAATAGCTAAATTAATAACTAAATTTGCCACCTAACTTTGGTGGCTTTTATAGCATATACTATTATGCTATAAAAATAAAATCAGTGAATAAAATGAAAAAAATAATATCTGCATTACTTGTTGTTCTCTTTTTGTACTCTTGTAGTGATTATCAGGCAGCTTTGAAGAATGAAGATGTCGCAGCAAAGTTTGATGTGGCTACTAAAATGTATGAAGCTGGAAAATATTCAAAAGCAATTCGTCTTTTTGAGCAGTTGGCGCCTGCATATAGAGGGAAACCTCAAGGGGAGAAATTGTTTTACATGTATGCTCAATCATGTTACAAAACCAAACAATATTATTTGGCAGGGTATCAATTTGATAGTTTTGTTTCGGGTTATCCTAAAAGTGAAAAATCAGAAGAGTGTGCTTATTTAGGGGCTCAAAGTTATTCAATGTTGTCTCCGGTTTATAGTATCGATCAAACGGATACTTTTAAAGCTATAGAAAAGATTCAAGGTTTTATAGATCGTTATCCAAATTCTCAATATATAACGGAAGCCAATGCGACTTCTAGAAAATTAAATGATAAGATTGAACGTAAAGTTTACGAAAATGCATTAGAATACAATAGAATTTCAAACTATAAATCAGCTATTATCGCTTTTGATAACTTTGTTGCAGATTATCCGGGAACTCCGTATAAAGAAAAAGCATTGTATTATAAATTGGATTCCGCTTATTCATTGGCAATAAACAGTATTCCTTCAAAAATGGAAGAACGATTAAATACAGCCAAAGCAAGTTATAATAATTTGGTTAAATTCAAACCAAATACAGAATACAAAAAGAAAGCTGACGAAATGTTAGCTCAAATTGATGTTGAATTGCAAAAATATAATAAATAAATAAAGTCATGGATTTAAAAAAGACAAATGCTCCAGTAAATACAATAACTTACAATAAAACAGTTATTGAGGCACCAACTGGAAATGTGTATGAGGCGATAACAATTATGGCTAAAAGAGCAAATCAAATTAATTCTGAAATTAAAAAAGAATTAACTGAGAAATTAGAGGAATTTGCTACTTATAATGATAGTTTAGAAGAAGTTTTTGAAAATAAAGAGCAAATCGAAGTTTCAAAATTCTACGAAAAACTTCCAAAACCACACGCTTTAGCGGTTCAAGAATGGTTAGATGGTAAAATTTACCATAGAGAAGCAAATAAATAATCAATCTAATGTCAGTTTTAAGCGGAAAAAAGATTTTGCTGGGAATTTCTGGCGGAATTGCTGCATATAAAACGGCTTCATTAGTTAGACTCTTCATAAAAGCAGGTGCACATGTCCAAGTGATAATGACACCTGCTTCTAAGGATTTTATAACTCCACTTACTTTATCTACTCTTTCCAAGAATCCCGTTTTTTCAGAATTTTACAATAAAGACGAAAAAAATGAGGAATGGAATAGTCATGTAGAATTGGGTCTTTGGGCTGATTTAATGGTTGTTGCGCCTGCAACCGCCAATACTTTATCTAAAATGGCAAATGGGTTATGTGATAATCTTTTAATTGCCTGTTACTTATCTGCTAAATGTCCTGTTTATTTTGCGCCAGCAATGGATTTGGATATGTATATCCATCCTTCTACTCTTGAGAGTTTTAAAACTTTAAAAGAATTTGGAAATACAATGATTCCTGCCGAAAATGGAGAATTAGCCAGTGGTTTATCTGGTGAAGGACGAATGGCAGAACCTGAAAATATAATTGCTTTTTTAGAAGCTGATCTCGAAAGTAAATTACCTTTAAAAGGAAAAAAAATACTAATTACCGCTGGACCTACCTATGAAGCAATTGATCCAGTTCGTTTTATTGGAAATCATTCTTC
>NZ_DASTTN010000552.1:0-11344 GCF_035760125.1 Flavobacterium sp. | reverse complement strand
AAAAACAACAAAAAATATTTTTTTTTCAAAACGTTTTTTTATTGGAGTAATAATCTATATATTCGAAAAAAAATTAAGCGATATTCATGGATTTAAAAGTGCGTTACGAAATCGAATTCCCCATAAATTCCTCTCCTCAGTTGTTGTATCAATACATTTCGACACCTTCGGGCTTGTCTGAATGGTTTGCAGATAATGTAAACTCTCGTGGTGAGTTTTTTACTTTTATTTGGAATGACTCCCAAGAGAAAGCAAGATTGGCTTCCAAGAAATCAGGTGAGAAAGTGAAGTTTAAATGGGTTGACGACAACAATAAGGATACCGAATATTTTTTTGAGTTGAATATCTTGGTTGATGAATTGACCAAAGATGTTTCTTTAATGGTGGTTGATTTTGCTCATAAAGAGGAACTTGAAGAAGCAACTCAGCTGTGGGAAAACCAAATTTCAGACCTAAAACATGTTATAGGTTCGGTGTAGTGAAATTGTAGATTATAACTTATATTTGTCACGCTTTTTAGCGTGACTTTTTTTTGAAAAATAGTATGATAAATTTTAATGGTGCAATAGTGTCTGAGGATGCGAATATATTAGTGCAGAATAGAGGGTTTTTGTATGGTGATGCAGTTTTTGAGACTGTGAAAATTGTAAATGGAAAAATCCTGTTTTTAGAAGATCATTACTTCAGGTTGATGTCTTCGATGCGTGTGGTTCGAATGGAAATTCCGATGGATTTTACAATGGAATACCTAGAAGAGCAAATTCTTACTTTAGTCAAAAACAATAATATAGAATCATCTTCTAGAGCTAGAATTACGGTTTATAGAAATGATGGAGGATATTATTTACCCCAAAACAATACTGTTTCCTTTTTGATACAAGCTACTCTGCTTGAAAATACAGCTTATTTTCTTAGTGAAAGTGAATATGAAGTTGATTTATACAAGGATTTTTACGTCACTAAGCAATTATTGTCCTCAATAAAAACGACAAACCGTCTGATAAATGTAACAGGAAGTATTTATGCTAATGAAAACGGATTGGATAATTGTATTTTATTAAACGACACCAAAAATGTTGTTGAGGCTCTACAGGGCAATATTTTTATGCTAAAAGATAATCGATTAATTACCCCACCTGTTTCAGAAGGTTGTTTGAATGGGGTTATGAGAAAGCAAATTTTGGAACTGGCAAAAAAAATAAACGGTATCGAAGTTGCTGAGGAAATTATTTCACCCTTTGATCTTCAAAAAGCGGATGAATTGTTTGTTACGAATGTTATTAAAGGCGTGCAACCGATTACAAAATACAGAAAAAAGGAATTTTCGATTGAAGTTTCTAAAACTTTAGTTGCAAAACTGAATGAATCTTTAAGCTTGGTTTAGTTCAAATATGGATTTTCGGGAGCGTTGGACCAAATAAGGTATTCGCCTCCCAATTCTATGATTTGTTCTTTCCAGAAATGGGCAGTTGATTTTCCGATTATTTTATTCTCGTAATTATTTGTGGTAATAATCCATGAATTGGCTTCCATTTCTTTTTCAAGTTGGTGCTCTTCCCATCCGGTGTATCCCAAAAAGAAACGGATGTTCTCTTTTTTTATTTTGCCTTTATTGATGAGGTCTTTTGTCGATTCAAAATCACCGCCCCAATAAATTCCGTTGGATATTTCTATGCTATTGGGTATTAAGTCAGGGATATTGTGAATGAAGTAAAGGTTGTCCTGTTCAACTGGGCCACCATTGAAAATCTTGAAATTGGCATTTATTTCGGGAATCAAATCATTGATGGTATATTTCAAAGGTTTGTTCATAATAAAGCCTACCGAACCATCTTCATTATGATCTGCTAATAGGATTACTGATCGATTAAATGACAAGTCTCCAATTATTGATGGTTCAGCAATAAGTAAATATCCTTTTTTTAATTTTTCTGAAATCATAAGGCTATATTTTTAATTAAATTTAAGAAAAATTAAATTTAAATACCAAATTTTTTTGGGCTTAATCGTTTAAAAGCAAAAAAAAACCTTCCAATCGGAAGGTTTAATTATATAAGATAAACTACAATTAGTTTACTGCTCCTTCCAAATCTGCTCCAGCTTTGAATTTTACAACATTTTTTGCAGCGATTTGAATAGTTTTTCCAGTTTGAGGATTTCTTCCGTCTCTTGCAGCTCTTGAAGATACTGACCATGATCCGAATCCTACTAATGATACTTTACCACCTTTTTTCAAAGTTCCACCTACATTTCCTAAAAATGATTCTAATGCCAATTTTGCAGCAGCTTTTGTAATTCCTGCATCAGCAGCGATAGCGTCGATTAATTCTGATTTGTTCATAATAATTGGATGTTAATTGTTGGTTAAAATAATTGTTAATTACAACAAAATTAACAGGAAATACGGTCTTTGCAAGTGTTTTATACATTTTTAGCGTATTTTGTTAATAACTTGCAATCTTTGTTCATAAAGTGGGCTAAAATTCTGAAAAAAACAGCACTTAACTCCTGTTTTTATTGACCTTAATAGGCTTTTGCGTCTTCTGAAAAAGTGATACCATTTAATAATTCTGCAGCAGTCATTTTCTTTTTTCCAGGAAATTGAAGAGATACTATTTGAATATAGCCTTTATCTACTGCGATTTTTATTTCTTTTTTGGTACAAATTAAGCTGCCAATGGTATGGGTGTGTTCTTCTAGAATAGTTTTGGCCTCATAGATTTTTACATTCCACTCTTGGTCTTTGTCACCAAAAAAACACCAAGCAGCTGGATAAGGACTTAGGCCTCGAATTAAATTGTAAATTTCAGTAATCGATTTTGACCAATCAATTTTACAATTTTCTTTATTTAGCTTGTATGCCGTTTTGATATCTGATGAATCATTCTGGATTATAGTTACTGCATTTCCACTTTCGATCACTTTCAAAGTCTCTATTACAGTATCACATCCTAAATGCATTAATCTATCGTGTAATTGTCCGGCATTTTCGGTGTCATCGATTGCTGTTTCCGAACTTAAAATCATAGCTCCAGTGTCTATTTTATCATCGATAAAAAAAGTAGTGACACCAGTTTTGCTTTCTCCATTGATAATTGCCCAGTTAATCGGTGCAGCTCCTCTATAGTTAGGAAGCAAAGAAGCGTGTAGATTGAATGTTCCTAATGAAGGCATTTCCCAAACCACTTTTGGCAACATTCGAAAAGCAACAACGATTTGTAAATTAGCTTTCAATGATTTTAATTCTTCAAGAAAGCTCTCATCTTTTAGATTAGTAGGTTGTAATAAGTTTAGATTATTTTCCAGTGCATATTCCTTTACCGCCGAGTATTTCAGTTTTTGTCCTCTTCCTGCGGGTTTGTCTGCAGCTGTGATTACACCCACCACTTCATAGTTGCTTTTGATTATGGTATCTAGAATGCCAACTGCAAATTCTGGAGTTCCCATAAATATAATTCTTAATTTTTCCATTATTTTTTTAAAGTGTATTTATTGTTTTTTTGAATTATCAAAAGATTATCTTCTAATAATTGTTGCAGTACAAAGATAACATCGTCGTCGGTATTTTTTGTTTTCTCTTGTATTTCTCTTGAATTTAAATCTTCACTTTGCAATAAAGTCATGATTTTTTTGGAAAGAGCATTGTAGTCTTTTTTAGGTTTGGTCAATGTTATGCAATAGGAACAAATACCACAATTTGACACAGCTTTCTCTCCAAAATAATCCAAAATCATTTTACTCTTGCAAACTTTTTTTTCCTTTACATAATTAAGCACCGATTGTAGTTGCTCTTTTTTTAGTTCGTTTTGTCTTATCAAATATTTGGAAACTTTATTAATCGTTCTTTCGTCTTCCCGAATTTCGTTGAATATTAATGTAGCGTCATTGTTTTTAGAATGGTATTCTATAATTTCTTTGTCTTTTAGCTTATGTAATACCGCTAGTATTTCTGCTTCAGAATGATGAGATTTTTTGGCAATCATAGGCAAATTGAAGGCGGTTTGCATTTCGTAAATTCCGGGATAAGTTCTTAGAATAGTCAAAATGATTTCTTCGTCATTGGGATTCAAACTTGTATAGCGTATGACTTCTTTGGAAGGAATTAAAAATTGCAATGTGATTTTTTCTGAAAACTCCTGGGACAAAGTGAGAACGCCCTGTCCATCCAAAAAACGCATCGCATTGAAGGTTTTCTGTGTTGGAAAACCATATTTTAAACAGAAATGGTGCAAATTAAAGGAGAACTCTTCGTTTATTCCTTCTCCGTATGCTATTTGGAAATAATTACAGAGTTTGACATACATAGTGTTCAGAAAAGCTTTGTCTGGCAAAACGTTTATGAATTGATTTTCAGTCTGTATAATGTCCGCTGGACTGGTCAATAAAACAGCATATGCTTTTTCGCCGTTTCTGCCGGCACGTCCTGCTTCCTGATAGTAATTTTCTATGTTTTCCGGTAACTGAATGTGGATAACGGTTTTAACGTTTGGCTTGTCAATTCCCATTCCGAAGGCATTCGTGGCAACAATAACCTGCGCTTTTTCTTCCATCCAGAGTTGCATGTTTTTGTCTTTTTCTCTAGAGGTAAGACCGCCGTGATAGTAAGTAGCTTGAAATCCTAACGTTTGTAATTGGGCTGAAACGTCCAAGCACGCTTTTCGGTTTCGAACATATATAATAGAAGGCTGAGGATTTTTTTTAAGAATTTGTTGTATCCGAAAAAGTTTGTCTTCCACTTCAAAAACCATGTAGGCAATATTCTTTCTGGCAAAAGATTTTTCGAACTGTTTAGGACTGTGCATCCCAAGTTCGGTAATGATGTCTTCTTTTACTCTGGGAGTCGCAGTAGCCGTCAAAGCCAAAAATGGAACTTTTGGGAAATAAGTTTTCAATGCCGAAATCTTCAGATAAGCTGGGCGAAAATCATGTCCCCATTGCGAAACACAATGCGCTTCGTCAATGGTTATCAGGCTTATGGGAAGATTTTTTATACGTTCCAAAATCCAATCCGATTGTAGACGCTCTGGAGATACATATAGAAATTTATAATTCCCAAATTGGCAATTGTCCAGCAAGTCAATCATTTCCTCAGATCGTATACCACCAGTCAAAGCGATGGCTTTAATGCCTCGGTTTTGCAAATTGGCAACTTGGTCTTTCATCAAAGCAACTAGTGGCGAAATAACCAAGCAGATTCCTTCATTCATCATGCCTGGCACCTGGAAACAAATTGATTTTCCACCACCCGTTGGCATCAAGGCAAAAGTATCTTCGCCACTCAAAACCGAATCAATAATTTCTTCTTGCAGTGATCTGAAACTGTTATGTTGCCAATATTTCTGAAGAATTGCTAATGCTTCTGGCATTATTTCTGGTTTAGATTTTTAATAATTTACAATCTTGATTTTTAAGAAATTGCTAAATTTTATCTAATATATAAAGAATTCTGTTATCTACACTATCTTTTGGTACTTCAATTAGATTATATCCATAATCAGTGTAAGTTTTTGTAAGGTGTTTGTAGATGGTTTTTGCTTGTTCAAAGTTTTCGTAGCGCTCACTGTCACTTTCGTAAATTTCTTCCCAAGGCGGAAGCATGAAAATTTTGGTATACACATTTTCACGACAGGCATTATCAAAATGCTCAGGAAAATCATCACCAATATAGTCTAGGTAAGCTACAACATCTGGAATTCCACGGTCAATAAATACCCATTTATGGGACTCATTTTGAGCATTGTTAAATTGTTTTATTCTGCCGTCAAGCAACATTTGGCTAAACAATAAAGGATCTTCCAGAAACAATTGTTCAATACCTCTTTTTTGGGCTTCAAGTGTAACTTCACGAGAAATTTCAGGATAACAACAATAGCCTTTCATTTCCAGACCTTTAATAATAGAGCTTTTTCCAGTACCTGGACCGCCAATGATAACAATAATTTCTTTCTGCACTTTCTGTAATTAAGCGGCAAAAATACTCAAACTTATTGGAAATTAAAAAGTTTATCGATTGCTAATTGCAGCGGAATGATAAGGAGCGAAATATGGGGCTTTTTTAGTGAAAATCGTTCCTGCTGTCCGCTATATTCCATCTCGTCTCGTCTTTAGGGACGAGTCGAGATGGGATGCCGCTTCCATCAGGGCTAAAGGAGAGGTATAGTGCATTTTTGCAAACATAACTTCGATTGAAATTCTTCTTAGAAATAAAAGAAAATGTTAGTTTAGCACTTATTGTTTCATAAATCTTAAATCCATACTTATAATTCCTAAATCTAAAATCTAAAATCTAAAATCTAAAACGTATATTTGCCTTTATTTTTAATTTAAGAATGGACAACGATAAAGAAAAAAAAGCTGAGGAGTTCTATGAAAGACTTAAGGTTGAGTTAGATCTTAGTAATTCTTGGCCAGCAGAATATTTGTTTAAATTTATAGTTCCCACAACCGAAGAGAATATCCAAAAAGTGGAAAATGCCTTCAACTGCATGGGAGCCGTAATCAAAACAACAAAATCCAAAACAGGAAAATTTACCAGTGTTTCAGTAGATGTAACTGTCAAAGATTCGCAAGAAATAATAGATAAGTACCAAGAATTATCCACAATAGAAGGTATAGTTTCCTTATAATTATGATCGAAAAATATAAAAAAGAAAATGCGAATGATGTTGTTTTCAATTTGGAATACAATTCCGAAAGAAAGCATTTAATTATTCCAGAATATGGTCGTCATTTGCAAAAATTGATCGAGCAGGCTACCCTTATTGAAGATGAAGTAGAACGCAACAAAACGGCAAAATACATCATTCAGGTAATGGGAAGTTTGAATCCTCACCTGCGTGACGTACCCGATTTTCAGCACAAACTTTGGGATCAGCTTTTTATAATGTCTGATTTTAAGTTAGTAGCCGATTCACCTTATCCAATTCCGTCAAGGGAAGTGTTGCAACTCAAACCCGATGTTTTAAAATATCCTCAAAACTACCCGAAATACAGGTATTATGGAAACAACATCAAATATATGATTGATGTGGCCAACAAATGGGAAGAAGGAGAAATGAAAAGTGCGTTGGTCAAAGTAATTGCCAATCACATGAAAAAATCCTATTTGAGTTGGAATAAAGATACCGTAAAAGACGATGTGATTTTCGAACATCTTTATGAATTGTCAGACGGGAAGTTGAATTTGTTGCAAAGTTCTGAGGAATTATTAAATACCACCGATTTACTAAGAACCAACAAAAGGATTTCTAATAAAATTGGTCCAGCAGGACAACCAAAAATTCAAAGCAACAAGAATAATAAAACGGGGAAACCAAAACCGTTTCAAAAAAAGTAAGTAAAAAATGAGGAGCTAAGACGCTAAGATTCTAAGTTTCTAAGAATTATGGGAGCGTTTTAGTTCAATGTCTTAGAAACTTAGAAACTTAGAATCTTAGAAACTTCAAGTCAAAGAATCTTAAATCAAAAACATGGAAGTTTTCAAAATAGAAGGAGGAGTTCATCTAAAAGGGGAAGTAATACCGCAAGGAGCGAAAAATGAAGCATTGCAAATTTTGTGTGCGGTACTTTTAACGCCAGAAAAAATAACAATTAACAATATCCCTGATATTATCGATATCAATAAATTGATAAAACTTTTGGGGAATTTGGGAGTTAAAATTGAGAAGCTAGGACATGGTTCTTATACTTTCCAATCCGATGAGGTGAATGTAGGATATCTAGAAACTGAAGCTTTCAAGAAAGAAGGAGGTTCTCTTCGTGGTTCCATTATGATTGTTGGGCCGCTTTTGGCACGTTTTGGAAAAGGGTATATCCCGAAACCGGGTGGTGACAAAATTGGACGTAGAAGGTTGGATACCCATTTTGAAGGATTCATCAATTTAGGAGCTAAATTCAGATACAACAGAGAAGACCATTTTTATGGAGTAGAAGCTCCGGATGGACTTGTCGGTGCCGATATGTTATTAGATGAAGCATCTGTAACAGGAACTGCCAATATTGTTATGGCTGCTGTTTTGGCCAAAGGAAAAACAACTGTTTACAATGCAGCTTGCGAACCTTATTTACAACAACTTTGTAAAATGTTGAACTCTATGGGAGCCAATATTACAGGAGTTGGGTCTAATTTATTGACTATTGAAGGAGTTGAAAAATTAGGTGGTTGTGTTCATAGAATTTTACCGGATATGATTGAAATTGGTTCTTGGATTGGTCTTGCGGCCATGACAAGAAGTGAAATTACAATCAAAGATGTAAGCTGGGAGAATCTAGGTGTGATTCCAAATGTATTCAGAAAATTAGGAATTACATTGGAGAAAAGAGGAGATGATATTTACATTCCAGAACACAAAAACGGGTATGAAGTAAAAACAGATATTGATGGTTCTATCCTTACTATCGCCGATGCGCCATGGCCAGGATTTACACCCGATTTATTAAGTATTGTATTGGTAGTTGCTACACAAGCCAAAGGAGATGTTTTGATTCACCAAAAAATGTTTGAAAGTCGTTTGTTCTTTACAGATAAATTAATCGATATGGGAGCCAAAATTATGTTGTGTGATCCCCATAGAGCGGTAGTTATAGGTCATGATTTTAAATCAGTTCTAAAAGCGACAACAATGTCTTCTCCTGATATTCGTGCGGGAATCTCATTATTGATTGCAGCATTATCTGCCAAAGGAACCAGCACAATCCAAAATATCGAGCAAATTGATAGAGGATATGAGCGCATTGATGAGCGTTTAAGAGCAATAGGAGCCAAAATAGTTCGAGAAAAACAATAAGAAATAACAATTTTAAAATCGCTTAAATAAATTTAATTTTCACCTGAAAATAATTTCTTTAAGCGATTTTTAGCATAAAAAAGTGAAATATGTCTAATGAGGAGAAAGCCATTAAGGCGACCTATTTTAGTATAATCGGGAACACTTCCCTAGCTCTTATAAAAGGGTTGGCTGGTTTTTTCGGAAATTCATACGCCTTAGTTGCAGATGCGATAGAATCTACTACGGATATTTTTGCTTCTCTTTTGGTTTTATTTGGTATAAAATATTCCAGTAGACCAGCTGATGACAATCATCCCTACGGACATGGTAGAGCGGAGCCATTGATTACCTTTTTGGTAGTTGGTTTTTTGATTACTTCGGCTACAATTATAGGTTATGAGAGTATCATAAATATTCAAACTCCACATGAATTGCCAAAATCATGGACGCTTTATGTTCTTGGCGCCATTATTCTTTGGAAAGAATACTCGTTTCGATTGGTGATGAAAAGGAGTAAAGAAACCAATAGTTCTTCTCTTAAAGCGGATGCTTGGCATCATAGGAGTGATGCTTTAACTTCGGTTGCTGCATTTATTGGGATTTCGACTGCATTGTTTTTAGGGAAAGGATACGAAGCAGCGGATGATTGGGCTGCTTTGTTTGCCTCAGTTTTCATTTTGTATAATAGTTACTTGATTTTTAGGCCTGCACTTGGCGAAATTATGGACGAACATTTGTACGATGATTTGGTTGAGGAAATCAGGCAAGTCTCTCATCAAGTGGATGGAATTATTGACACCGAAAAATGTTTTATCAGAAAGGCGGGAATGAAATACCATGTTGATCTTCATGCTAGGGTAAAAGGATCAATTACAGTAAAAGAAGGACATGATTTGTCCCATTTACTCAAAGACACGCTCAGGGAGAAAATACCGGAATTGGGCCATGTCTTGATTCATATTGAGCCGGATTAGAAATAATTATAAAAAGTAAAACCAATACCGTTCAAAAGGTATTGGTTTTTTTATTGCTGTTTTCTTTTTTTAAATGATGGCAAAAAGGCAAAATGCCAACTCTTAGCCCTGATGGAATATAGCGGACAGCAGGAACAATGTTTACCGATAAAGCAAAATGTTTCCGCTCCATGATAATCGAACTCAGCTTTGTAAAGTTTGATTTAATTCAAGAATTTTATTCCAACAATTACGCCGTCTTTTTGAAATCCGTTTTGGTAAGAGCGAACATAATCTAGTCGGAACATTTTGAATTTTCCAAAACCGAGGTTATCCAAACCTACGCTGTATTCAGAATAAGGATTTCTATTTGGTATGGCAAGCAGGTGATAGCCTAAAACCAAGTTTGATTTTAGTAGATTCAACAACGGGATTTTATTCGTGAAATAGCCTTTGTCGTTGTGTTCTGCATGTAATTCAAAATAGCTGTCGTTTGTACTGTTGGTATAATAAGGCATTAAATTGAATACGTTCAAATAACTTTCGGAGAATCCGATGTAGGTTTGATTGCCATTAAAATGTTTGTAGTCCACAAATGCGATTTCATCGGCGTTAAAGAATTTACCTCCTTTGGCATTTATTGATAAAACCCCTTTATTTCCTAGTATTGTTTCGTATTCGATTTTGGCTTTGAGATGGTTAAATTCATATTTTTTTTCGCTGCCGGCAAATCCTTTTTCATAACCTAATGTCAGGATAGGATAATTTCCGTTTGAAAAATTATACTTTCCGTCAGGTCGGCTGATATAATTTTGGTCAAAATTTATTCGAGCCTCCAGATTGCCTTTTACCAAATTGTATTTTTCGAATGCTGGGGTTGTGTAATTATTTGGAGCCCAAGGATTATTTGAGGTATAGACTTTTTCTTTTGGAAAAAAGGTTTGGTCTGTGGTGTTTGATAAAGGTTTGTTTTCAAGATAATTGACTTTAGCTTTCAGGAAAATCCCATTGGTGATTTCTCGCTGGTATAAAAGCGAGATGAAATTGTTTTCATAAATCTTCATAAAATTTTCTTCGAAAAACAAAGTTGTAACAGAGTTCAATAGCTCTTTTATCGGCTTTTCTTCATTGAACTGGGCAACACGACTTCCACCGGAAATTTGAATTTCACTTTTGTTGGTATTGTTGAATTTATGGATAAAACTTCCTGTTGACCTAAATTTGTCTTCGGAGAAGCCATAATCGAAATCAGCTCCAAATCGAGTGTACTTTCCGTTTTCACGGTCGTTTTTTGTATAGGACAATCCAGTACCAATTTTCCAGCCTTGAACCGTGTTAAAGTTAACCCCTGTTAGTATTCCAGCATAGTTTGCAGACCATTTTTGAAAGGAATTTTTATAAGTATAGCCAGTAATGGGATCTAAAAAGTGGAATTTATTATTCTTTTTGTCTATAGAATCGAGGTATGCCTGTGATTTCTTTTTGGTTTGCAAAATGTCTTTCTTAGTATAATCGGTGCTTTCTTCAATGGTTAAAGGGATTGGACGAATGGTATTCCAATATTCATCTCCTTTTTTATTAGCATTTTCTTCAAAAGTTAATACTTCTTTTGTGAAGGTTTTT
>NZ_DASTTN010000551.1:0-3027 GCF_035760125.1 Flavobacterium sp. | reverse complement strand
AAAAAAACTGTTGCTAACAGCCACTACAACGGATTTGGGCAATTGGCATAATGGAAAAATGGTTTTGTATTTGGGATGATTTGGCAAATCCGAAAATAGGGCTTAATTTAGTCCCAAACCCGCTGTAGTGCCAGAACGTTACTGGAAAGTTTAAAACGAAAGCATAACAAAAAAACATCTTCATTTAAAATGCCTGAATATTATCCGAAAATATCTGAAAGACGAACTGACGAATTAATTGAAATTGCAAACTCGTCAACTAGAGTTTGGCAACTAGACGCAATTAATCAAGCCAAATCTGAATTAAAAAAGAGGAATATTTCAGAAAAACAACAAGATGATTATTTTGAAAAAATATTCGAAGAAATTGATATTGAGAATGAAAATATAGAACGCAAAAGAAAGTCAAACGAACTTGAAAAGTATAATGTTTTTGAAATGATTTTTATTGTTGCTGTTTCTCCTTTTATACTTATGCGACAATGGAGAGTTCTTTACGAATTAAAACTAGAAAATTATACTTTGAAATTTAAACAAAGAATAGTCTTGTTGATAATAGGAATGATTATTTGGTTTGGATATTTTTATTATGAATTTGACAAATGGCAAAAGGCTGAATTTAATAAAGAATCAAGGTATTAATTAATCAATCTGACAAGAAAACCTTCCTATAACAGCTACTACAACGGATTTGGGCAATAGGCTTAATGGAAAGATGGTTTTGTATTTGGGATGATTTGGCAAATCCGAATAATGGGCTTAATTTAGTCCCAAACCCGCTGTAGTAACAGAACGTTATAGGTAAGAATACCAAAACAGAAACTATGAAATTTAATTTTTACTTCTTCTTGATTTTCATTCTTTTCACTTTTACAAACTGTAAAAAAGAAATAGCAAAAGAAGAATATTATATAATTTCTAAAAAAGATTCAATTTCCAAAGCTGAAAAAATAGCTAGCCAAATTCCTCCTCCGCCTAGAATCCCGCAAGAGTCAAAATGGTATTCTGATGTTGTTTTTATAATGGATTCAAAAAACAAAGTGTATATTTATCAAACTGAAAAAATTGTACATAACGATAGTGTTGACTTAAATTATCCGAATTATTTAGGATTAAGACCCGAAAACTTGCTTACTATTGAGAGTGATAACCTTAATTCATTCATAAAAAACAACAACGACATTTTTCAGATAATTCCAATTCCAAATAAAAAAAACAGTTCTGTCTTTTTTTATATAGCAAGTGAAACAGATACTATAAAAAACAAAGCGTTAAATAATCTTTGGAAACTTCTCGGTAAAACTAAAAGTCCAGCAATTATTTTTGTTAGAAGAACAACTGAAGAAGAAGATATTGTACTGAAATACAAACGAAATGGGGATGAATATAATCCTGAAAGTATTGATTGGTCTAATAAGTTTTATAATGGTAAAGTAAGCCCATTTACAAAAGAATATGAAAATTTCGAAATAAAAACACATTGTTTAAGAAAAGCTAAAGAAACTTTTAAAAAGCACGTTGACGCAATAGATATGTAAAAATTCCTGCCTATAACAGCTACTACAACGGATTTGGGTAATAGGCTTAATGGAAAAATGGTTTTGTATTTGGGATGATTTGGCTAATCCAAAAATAGGGCTTAATTTAGTCCCAAACCCGCTGTAGTGCCAGAACGTTATGCGGGAGTTGTGCCGAAATTACGCAGATAAAAACAATTAGAAAATAAGTATTTGTTTCCGCAAGAAGTTTACAAGGCAGAAGCGTGAAAATTGGAATCGCCAACAAAAGTCGGAAAGTCGGAATATGACAAAATTATTGCTCACAAATTAAGTAACTAAAGTAAATATGATTGCACCAAATATTTTACCACTTTTGATTTTGACAATTTTTGTCTTATTGGTCTGCCCTATTCTAACAACTATGTTCATCTATTATCGTTTTGAATTAAGAACTAAATCTAAAAACCAAAAAATACTTGTTTCTTTTCTTTGTCCAGTTCTAACACTTGTATTTATGTTTATTCTTCAAAAACAATTTCCTTTTACGATTGGAATTTATTTTATCTCATATTTTACAATAATGAGCATACTAACAATAACTGAATATAGAAAACATAAGAAAAAAATGAATTGTTAGAAACTGACATTTAAAAAGCAGAAGCGTGAAAAGTTTGCGGTTAAATCGGAATTTCGACAAAACAACTCCCGCATAACAGCTACTACAACGGATTTGGGCATTGGGATTAATGGAAAGTTGGTTTTGTATTTGGGATGATTTGGCAAATCCGAAGAATGGGCTTAATTTAGTCCCAAACCCGCTGTAGTACCAGAACGTTATGCGTCAGCTTACCTGAAAAATTGCTAAAAACAACATACCCTTCATTAAGAAATATGTTAGATAACAAAAAGAATATTGAAGAATTCTATATCGACTTGAAAAACCGATTTCCGAAGTTAACAGAATTGAAAACTTGGAATAAATATAATTGGAGTATCGACGGTTGTGAAAATTCGATGATAATGTCCGAATTAGCAGAAGAAATAATACTTTGGACATCAAAAAATAAACTTGAAGATTCCCAAAATTTCTTTGACTATCAGGAATTAAGTTTAGAAGTTTATGACGAGAGAGTTATCTCGTTTATATACACAGACTTTTTGATGACAATTATGGAGGCAAAAGAAAAAGAAACAAGAGAGTTAATTAAAAAGATGATGCTCTATAAAACAAAAGAATTTTACCAACGATTGTTTCAATTTTACAACGAATCAAATTAATAACTAAAAAGCCGAACGCATAACAGCCACTACAACGGATTTGGGCATTAGGCTTAATTGAAAAATGGTCTCGTATTTGGGATGATTTGGCAAATCCGAAAATAGGGCTTAATTTAGGCCCAAACCCGCTGTAGTGCCAGAACGTTATATGCAATTTTTAAAAACAAACAACATTGACAATACCATTTGAACCAATTATTTTAGGATATAAATTCAATATTCATCTAATTCTTGAATATTTGGCGTTTTT
>NZ_DASTTN010000550.1:0-5856 GCF_035760125.1 Flavobacterium sp. | reverse complement strand
AAAAAGATAATAGAGAAAAAACAATTCAATAAATAAAAAACACAAATGAAGAACATAAAAAGATAATTCAATAAAAATTCAATGCATTTAAACCTATATTTTGCGTTTAGAGCAATAATATTCTTATGAAAAAAAATTGCGTTAGGGGTAGAAATGGAAAGTTTTGACCCGAAACCATTTAGTAATACAGCAACGAGGAAGCGACCAACGGAAGCTCCCGCAGTGCAAGTATTACTTTGGTTTTGGGTTAAAACTTGTAATGGATAACCCGTAATACGCCCAAATAAAAAAGATTGCAGATTTTAGATTTCTAAACGAGTGTTCTCTTCGCTCAATTTGGGGCAAAAAAAATCTCGCCATTGCTGACGAGACCTTTTATTAAGTTTTGAATGTGATTAGATAATCAACATTGCATCTCCGTAAGAGTAGAATTTATATTGCTCTTTGATTGCTTCTTCATACGCTCTTTTCATTAAATCGTGTCCACAAAAAGCAGAAACCATCATCAACAAAGTTGATTTTGGCGTATGGAAATTGGTAATCATACAAGTTGGTATACTGAAATCGTGAGGAGGGAAAACAAATTTATTTGTCCATCCATCATATGGATTCAGAGTGTTTTGTGAAGAAACTGAACTTTCTACGGCGCGCATAGAAGTGGTTCCTACAGTACAGATTCTTTTCTTGGCAGCTTTTGCAGCGTTTACGATATCACAAGCTTCCTGAGTGATTTTTAATTCCTCAGAATCCATTTTGTGTTTAGACAAATCCTCAACCTCAACTGGATTGAAAGTCCCTAAACCAACGTGAAGTGTTACTTCGGCAAATTTTACTCCTTTGATTTCCAGTCTTTTTAACAAATGTTTAGAGAAGTGTAGACCAGCAGTTGGTGCTGCAACAGCTCCTTCTTCTTTGGCATAAATTGTTTGGTAACGCTCTGCATCTTCTGGAGTTACATCACGACTAATATATTTAGGAATTGGAGTTTCTCCTAGTTCGGTCAATTTATTTCTAAATTCTTCATAAGATCCATCATAAAGAAAACGCAATGTTCTTCCGCGAGAAGTAGTGTTATCAATTACCTCGGCCACTAATGAATCGTCGTCTCCGAAGTATAATTTATTTCCGATTCTGATTTTACGCGCTGGATCTACTAAAACGTCCCAAAGTCTTTGTTCTGCGTTTAGTTCTCTAAGCAAAAACACTTCGATTCTTGCTCCAGTTTTTTCTTTATTTCCGTATAAACGGGCTGGAAAAACTTTGGTATTATTCAATATTAAAACATCACCATCATCAAAATAATCGATAACGTCTTTAAACATTTTATGTTCTATCGTTTGTTTCTTACGGTCAATAACCATCAATCGAGACTCATCTCTATTTTCGGCTGGATATTCTGCAAGAAGTTCTTTTGGTAAATTGAATTGAAAGTGAGATAATTTCATCTGATAAAGTTATGAGTTATGATTTATAAATTATAAGTTTTGAAATCAAAATTTTAAATCGTTTGCAAATATACGATTGTGAGATAGGCGTTGTCAAGTGTTTAGGTGTTTATTTTTCCTTACCTGACCCTATCCCGCAATGTGATTGCAAAAAACTCAACAAAAGTTTATGTAAACGACCATCTTTGCATCATAAAAAAACCTATTTTCTTTAAATCATCCCAAAAATCAGGATATGATTTTGATACCACATCAGCATTATTGATAACAATTGGCACTTTTAATCCTAATGGAGCAAAAGCCATTGCCATTCTGTGATCGTTATAAGTATCGATTCTCACTTCATGATTAATGTCTTTTGTTGCTATAAGTGTCAAACTATCATTGGTCACCGTGATATTGGCTCCCAGTTTTGTCAATTCAATACGTAGTGCTTCCAGCCTATCGGTTTCTTTGATTTTTAAAGTATGTAAACCGGTAAGATGACAGCCAATTCCTAGTCCTAAGCAAGTAACTACAATTGTTTGTGCGATATCTGGAGTATTATTTAATTCAAAATTCAAGTCTTTGTATTCGAAATCATTTTGCTTTGTCAAAGTAAGTTTGTTACCTTCAAAATGTGACGTCACTCCCATTTCCTTGTATATCTCAACTAAAGCCGAGTCTCCCTGCAAGCTGGTTTCTTTGTAACTTGTCAAAGAAATAGAGGCTGTTTTTGCCAAGGCAACTAAACTAAAAAAGTAAGATGCCGAACTCCAATCGGATTCCACAGTCATCACTTTGGTTTCTACTTCTTTCTTTGGATATACTGTTATTACGTTTCCAACAAAACTAGTTTGAATATCTAAATCATTTAGCAAAGCCAAGGTCATCTTGATATACGGAACAGAAGTTATTTCACCTACCAAAGTCAGTTCTATACCGTTCTCCAATTTTGGCGCCACTAAAAGCAATGCCGATATATATTGACTACTCACATTAGCTGGAATACTAACTTTGGAAGCCGTTATTTTTTGTCCTTTTATTCGAATAGGCGGATAACCTTCTTCTTTTTCATAAGCAATCTGTGCCCCAAGTTGTTGCAAAGCCTCAACTAGAACTTTAATTGGGCGCTCTGTCATTCTTTGAGATCCTGTCAACACAACTTCACGTCCTTCATTTACCGCAAAATATGCCGTTAGGAAACGCATTGCAGTTCCGGCATGATGAATATCCACTATTTCCTCATTACCGTTCAAAGCTTTTTGCATTACTTCACTATCATCAGAATTTGAAGTATTCTCCAAAGTAATGTTTGGATATAATGCCTGAAGTAACAATAGTCGATTGGTTTCGCTTTTAGAACCAGTAATCGCAATTTGTTCTTGTAAATCGTGTTGTGAAGTTTGTAACAGTAAATTCATTTTGGATGAGTTGATAGGTGTGTTTTGGCAAATTTATTTTAAAAAAAGGATGTACCAAAACTTTCCTCTGACTTATAACATTATTTTAGTTTATCGTTGTTTTTGTGTCGGTCTTTATCTCGAACGGATTTCAAATCCATTTTCTTGTCAAAAGCAGCTTGCAAATCAATCCCTGTCTGATTAGCCAAACACAACACAACAAAAACAACATCGGCCAATTCCTCTCCAAGATCTTTGTTTTTATCGCTTTCTTTTTCAGATTGTTCTCCGTAACGGCGAGCAATGATTCGGGCTACCTCACCTACTTCTTCGGTAAGTTGAGCCATATTGGTCAATTCGTTAAAATAACGAACTCCGTGTTCTTTTATCCAAGTATCTACGTCTTGTTGGGCATTTTTTAAGTTCATGGTTGCGTTTTTTATTTTATTATTAACTGTATCATGATTATCCTCTACACTTTCTTTAAAACAATCTTCTCTGTTTCCTTGGCAATCATACCTTGATAGTATTCTTTAAGCGTAGAATAATATTCCGAAGAAACGATTGAGGCGTTTATCTGATGAGTTATAGATAACTGTATTTTATTTCCTGAAGCATTGGAAATAAATTTAAAGCTACCAATATTATTTTCCATACTAAGTTGAGATGATTTTGGAAGTGTCTCCACAACATACCCCTCAGGAATATCAATACTGATAGTATATTTATCTAAAAATGGAAAACCATAATCAATAGGATACTCTCTTATCTCTTGTTTGAACGGATTGTGTTCTTTGGTAAAAAACAACAACGGATTGACATACATTTTTTCGCCAATAATTT
Source organism: Flavobacterium sp. (assembly GCF_035760125.1). Taxonomy (GTDB): domain Bacteria; phylum Bacteroidota; class Bacteroidia; order Flavobacteriales; family Flavobacteriaceae; genus Flavobacterium. The sequence continues at coordinate 2,186 of NZ_DASTTN010000550.1, read as the reverse complement.
CACATAGATTAGTCCCCGTAAAAGAACAGCTTTCTACAATTGGTAATTGAACATCCTTCTCATTTACTCTAGAGTAATCATAAATTTCAATTTTTTCATTTTCATTTTCTAACTTTTCCAAATACTCCTCCTCTTTTGTATTTTCAACCTCCGATCTAAAACTCATCGCATTATGACCTGTTCTTTGTCTTCTTAATTTTCCAGTAATTTTACCAGTAGCATCAATAGCATACATCATTGTGACATAATCATTCGAAGCTTTTGTAGGCATTAAATCAACTTCCTCTGATGTTCCATCTTTTCTAATTAATCTCCCCATCCAATTTAAGTCCCTAAACGGCAATACATTTGGTGTTGAAAATTTACTTGTTGCATCCAACAATATTTTACCCTCAGAAGTCTCTACAGCCGCAATTACATAATTGAATGCGCCTCGATTTGGAAAAATTGAAATCCCATTTGCCCTAGTGCTTACCAAAACAGGATTTGCCTTTAGCCCAGCTGTGCGTAACATAGCAGTAAGCATTAAATTAATCTCTGCAACATTACCGGTCTTATCTGTATACGCTTTTTTAACACCATTATCGCAAGAATACCCATTATACTCATTCCATTTTACATTTGATTTTACATAATTTAGAACAGCTAAAATAATTTCATCTTGAGTTGTTAGTCCTGCAAGAACCGCTTTTAAATCGTCTTCAAAATAACCTGTTTTATTAAGTTCAATTCCAAAATCGCTATCTTCATAAATAGTTTTCACTACAGCTTCCCAGTCTGTTGAATACGATTTAAAAGGTTCATTTGGATACTTAGTCATCGATAATTCTTGCTCCAAACTTGTCGTATAATTATCAATATTATTTACAAATGCTTCCTCTTTCATCGCAGGCATATTTCTCGTAACATAAGTAGTTTTTGCTTCTTGGTATTCTATTTTATCAGATGAAAAATTAGTCGAAGAAACATGAGCAGACATAGTTCTCTCCTTACTGGTAATCATAAATGATTTTGGAGATTTTACAACATCAATTTGTGGCGTAACAAATCCTTTCATTTTAGTATTGTAAATAAAATATTCTGGAACATATGTTTTATATTCCGAGTAATCAATAGGAATATCTGTTTGAAAATCAAACTGTCTCAACATCCCAATATTATTGGTTAGAATTCTATATCTAAATTCTAATATTGAGCCTTCCTTGACATTTGGCAAGGTTATTTTCTTTTTGCTCCAATATTTATTAATCTTTTCATTAAACTCACCTTCACTTTTTAATTTTGTTTTTTCAATCTTTCCCTCCACTAAATTATAAGTTACAGCATCTGCAAACAAGACACTTTCTTTTATTGAAGAATTTCCTGAAATAAACCTGACTTCTTGATTTGCCAAATCGTAACCGTCCTTTTTATAAATTTTAATGCGCATAGCTACCTCAGTAATCACTCTAAAACCTTCTCCTTGCATGTATTCAAATTTAGTTGAACCAGTTTTAAATAATATTGCTGCAACAGCTGCAGTGTCTTTTGTGTGAACTTTTTGTTCTAATTCGGCGATGGAGACTTTTCCTAATTTAAATTCTTGTGCTTTTGTATTATAACAAAATAGGATTGATAAAAATAAGAAGTTGATTAAATTCTTCATTTGGTAATTAGCTTTTGATTAAAATTATTTTTGCGTTGTCGTTTCTGGAAATCTGCTCCATAAAAAGGCGAAATTCATCGTATTCTTTATTGGTGTACAAACCTTTTTTCAAAAAGAATTTCCTTTTGTAAACGATATTATTGTTATCCTTTTTTATGATTTCTGTTTTATATTCGCCGAATTTTCCATTAATTTCAACATTTCCTGGAAGAAATTCAATAGAGAAATTAACTGGTAAACCGATTTCTATTTCATCGATATCTACTGAGCCTCTTTGAATTTCTAGAGGATTTTTTCGGTTTCGAATTCGTTTTACACTTTGAGTTAATGGATTAAAGGCATTTACGGCAAACATCATTTTATTGGTTGATACATTCCCATAATTCACGGCACTTATTTCTGCATTTTCAGTAAAACTTATTTTATCACTATCATTTTTGAAAGTGATTTTTTTAATTTTCAAATTATTAATGGTACTCCAATAGTCCTTATAAAATTTCTCAATTTCTGCTGGAGAAAGCTTCTCATTATTGAATTTTTG
>NZ_DASTTN010000549.1:0-17776 GCF_035760125.1 Flavobacterium sp. | reverse complement strand
TACCGGTTACAAATTCTGGCCCCACAATAACTTCGATTGGAAATTTTGCCGTTTGCGAAAGCGGACTTCCCGCATTGCAGGAAATACTTCCTGTGCTTATGTTTTTGTCATTGCAGGCTTGTAGACCTCCAATAACATAAGGGGTTGTTCCAGAAGCGGCGATACCTACAACGACATCATTTTCATTTACATTAAAAGCTTGTAAGTCAATCCAAGCTTGCGTGGCGTTGTCTTCGGCGTTTTCCACGGCTTTGCGGATGGCAGTATCTCCACCTGCAATAATACCAACGACCAAATCAAAAGGAACTCCAAAAGTAGGAGGACATTCTGAGGCATCAAGGATTCCCAAACGTCCGGATGTTCCGGCTCCAATGTAGAATAATCGTCCACCCAATTTCATTTTGGCAACAATCTCGGTTACCAATGTTTCTATTTGTGGTAAGGCTTTTTCGACAGCAAGCGGGACAGTTTTGTCTTCGTTATTGATGTTGGTAAGTAATTCTTGAACCGACATTTTTTCTAAATGTTCGTATTTGGAAGATTGCTCGGTGGTCTTTGTGAAGTTCATTATTTTGTTTTAAAATTGACAACTTTTATACTTGGTAAAGTTAGGGAATTTTAAAACTTACTATTCTCTGTAAAATGAAAAAAAAAGTAATAAAAATGTTTATTACATGTAAGGTTGCATTTTATCAAAGCAGTTAATTACTGTAGCAGAATTATTGTGTTATGGTTCGTCATATTTTAAAAAAGGGTTCAACTTTAATAAAAAAGTCAAACCCTCATTTTTATTTTTAAACACTTTTTAGAAAAGTGTCTTCTTCTGCTTCTTTCACTTTCTCGTCTTCCTCTTCCTCATTTGATTCGATAAGAGTCTGATGTAAGCGTTCTGCCATTTTTTCTATACTATTCGTAATCGAATCGCAAACCAATTCCATTCTGCGATGTTTTTCTTCTTTGACAGCCCTTAAAACATTTTCAACAAAAACTTTGTCATATTTCTCGGCAACAGAATCACGTGTATTGGTCATTCTGATCACTGAATCATTACTGAATATTGTAACTCTAAAATGTTGCTCTTCGTTACTTAAATAATACTTTCCACCTAATTCATCACAATTGATATCGGTAGCGCTTATTTTTAATAACTCAGTAATTATACCAAAAATATGATTTTCAATTTTGGTATATTCTTTAGGCCTTCTTCTAAAAAAATTAAACATGTAAACAGATGTTTATTAAAGTCCTTAAGTAATTTTTTCTCATTGTTTCTTCTGTGAATTTATTAATAATTTGGCGTCAATCTCATAAAGACAGAAACTTCTCAAGAATGTATTTTTGGCAAATTAATGGTAATATTTTTAATAATGCAAATTATTTGAATTATATAGAAGTTAATTTAAGTGATAGAGTCTAAATGCTTGATTATTCATAAAATATATCCGTCAGAATAGCATTGCTCTAAATGAAAGTTTAACCAATAAAAAAGAGATAGTTAAATCGCTTTTTTATAAACGTTGACAAATGAAAAACAATTGAAAATTTTTTTTATAGGGAGATTGTATTTTTTTCTATATTAAATATGCCAGTAGAATACCAATTACAATCATGGATACTTTGGCAATATTGAATTTGTGCCCTTCGCTACTTTCAAAAATGATAGTCGATGAAATATGAAATAGAATTCCAATTACGACTGCTGTAATCTCGGTATAATAGTCGTTCAATTGGGGTATAAAGTCTGAAACAATGGTTCCCAGAGGTGTCATTATTGCAAAAGTGACCATAAATATAAAGATGGCATTTCTACTAAGACTGGAACTGACAAAAAAGGAAGTCAAAATAATGGCAATAGGCAAATGATGAATCGCTATTCCCAGAGCTAAATCATTATGATGGCTTACAGGGAATCCTTCCAAAAAGGCGTGAATACAAAGACTGATGAATAATAACCAAGGGATTTGGTACATTTTGGAATGGCCATGTACGTGGCCATGTTCGGCTCCTTTGGAGAAAAACTCCAATATTATTTGGAACAAAATCCCCATCATTATAAAAATTCCGATGTTATGGTTTCCACTTTCATACACTTCGGGTAGGAGATGCATTACGGTAAGCGAAAGCAAGAACGAACCACTAAACGCCAGCAATAGTTTAAGGTTGGTTTTGTTTTTTGGCTTTAGAAATAAAGCAATGAAATAACCAAGAAGTACGGACAGTAATGGTAGTAGGTAATTCATGTTTTTTGTTTAATCGTTTGTTTAGAGGTTTAACTGTTTAATCGTTTTTTGTTTAATCGATTAAACGGTTAAACAATTTCACGATTAACCAATTACTTAAAAATCATAATTAATCTTTCGCTTTCTGTTTTGTGGAATTTTTTTAGTTTATAATCACCAAAAATATCTAATAAAAAGATACCAGCTTCTTCCATCATTTCTTCAAAATCCTTGAGGGTAAGAGCTTTTACTTTTTCGGTAAAATGATAATTGTGCCCTTGGTCTTCGAAATCAATTTCTTTGAATATATGTCCGTCTTTCAAGTAGCGCTTGATATGGAAATCGATTCCATCAACGTGTTTTACTTCTTCTGGAACCAAATTATTGAGTACATTGGTAACATTCATAAAATCGATCACGGCAAAACCATATTCAGATAAGCTTTCTTTTATAGCTTTTAGGGTAGTAAGGTTGTCCTCATCATTTTCGAAATAACCAAAACTGGTAAACAGATTGAAAATAGCATCGAATTTATCTTCAAATACTTCTCGCATATCATGAACCTGAAAATGCAAGGTTTCATTGCTGTTTTTTTGTGCTTCCAATATGCTGTTTTCAGATAAATCGGCACCAATGACATTGAATCCCAATTGGTTTAAGTAGATGGCATGACGACCTTTACCACAAGCTAAGTCAAGCACTTTGGCTTTCTCGGGAAGATTGAGGTAATGCGTTAGATTGTCCATAAACAATTGCGCTTCTCTATAATTTCTTTCTTTGTAAAGTATATGATAATAAGGGCTGTCGAACCAAGAGGCAAACCAATTTTCGGGATTGGAATTGGTAATTTGTGTTTTGTTATTTGTAGAATCGGACATTTATTCTTTTTCAATTAATTTAAGTCCCGCAAATTTAGTGTATTTTTGCAGAAAATATACTATTTCAAACCGTTTAGGATGTTTGGAATACGCAATTTTAATATTGGAATTTATAAAGACAGATGGAGAATTTTAAGATGATTGCCAAAACCTTTTTTGGTTTTGAAGAAATATTGGCAAAAGAGCTAACAATGTTGGGCGCACAGGATGTGGAGCAAGGGGTGAGAATGGTGAGCTTTAAGGGCGATAAAGGTTTTATGTACAAAGCGAATTTGTCTTTGCGTACAGCTTTGAAGATCTTAAAGCCAATTTATTTTTTTAAAGCGAGAGATGAACAATCGTTATATAAAGGAATACGCGGGACGAATTGGTCTAAATATATAAATGCAAACCAAACTTTTGTAATTGATGCAACGGTACATTCCGAGTATTTTAACCACTCTGAGTTTGTGTCTCAAAAATGTAAAGATGCGATTGTGGATCAGTTTCGTGAAAGAACGGGTCAACGACCAAGCATTGATAAGGCTTTTCCTGATTTAAGAATAAATATTCATATTGATAAAGACCAAGTTTCGGTTGCATTGGATACTTCTGGGAATTCATTGCACCAACGAGGGTATAGAACGGCTACTAACATTGCTCCTATAAATGAAGTTTTGGCAGCAGGTATTTTGTTGCTTTCGGGTTGGGACGGACAAACTGATTTCTTGGATCCGATGTGTGGTTCTGGAACATTTTTGGCAGAAGCAGCAATGATTGCTTGTAATATTCCTGCGAATATTAACCGTAAAGAGTTTGCTTTTGAGAAATGGAACGATTGGGATAATGATTTGTTTGACAATATTACGGATAGTTTATTGAAGCGTGTACGTGAGTTTCATTACACGATAAAAGGATATGATAAGGCTCCTTCGGCAGTTCAAAAAGCCAAAGACAACGTCAAAAATGCCAATCTGGATGAATATATTAAGATTGAAGAAAAGAACTTCTTTGATACAGAGAAAACGTCTGAAGGGAAATTGCATATCGTTTTCAATCCACCTTATGATGAGCGATTGGATATTCACATGGAAGAGTTCTATAAAAATATTGGTGATACCTTGAAGAAGAATTATCCAGGAACGAATGCTTGGTTCATTACTGCAAATCTTGAAGCATTGAAATTCGTAGGATTGAAGCCTTCTCGAAAAATTAAACTTTTTAATGCTAGTCTTGAAGCCCGTTTGGTAAAATATGAGATGTATGAAGGAAGTAAGAGAACGAAGTTTCAGACTGTTCCTGATGCTGAATAATTAGTATAGAATAAAAAATATAATCCCAATAATTGCTATTTAAATTTAGTAATTATCGGGATTTTTTTTAATGTGTTTTCCTAGATTATAAATGCTTGGATATAATGTTTTCAAGAACTTTAAAAGCTGCATTAGCCGCATTTTGTGCCATCACTTTATTAACAATCGCACTAGAATGAAATTCTGAGGTTAATATAAGGTTGCCAAAAACCGTTGGTATAGGCTATGTATAGACTGATCTCACCGTCATTGAGTGTTTTTTTGTCTCTATGTTCCTTTTGTACTGCATGAAATTATCTTTTAAAAGTTTACCCATTTTAACAAAATCCTCTTTTTTCTCACAGGCTTGATATTGAAATAATATCGAATTGACGTTACTTTCAACATCTAAATATTGTTTGGAAACACTGGCATATGTTCTCTTGTCTTAAGGTTGTTCTAATGTTTCTACATATAGCTTTTCATTTTGTTTTTGGGTTTCAATAAATTGGTTTTCTATTGCTTCACTATAATCCGGAACCAATTTTACAAAAACATAACTACTCAGCAAAATAATTAAGCAAGAGATAAAGACTATAATTTTTGTTTTCATATATAGATTTTTTTTTTTTGATCAGATGTAATTACTTCACTTGTTTATTATCACTTGAGTCGAATAACTTCATTAGTGTTTAGGGCCAATTTAGAATTGCACTAACTTCATGATTTATATATTTTAGTGAATGTAGCTTGTTTACTGTTTTAAATTACGAGTGATGATTAAGTAATTTATTTGTTAATTTGAATTTATGATATAATGTGAAATAGCTATTTTAGGAAAAATATATAAAATAGTAATAAAATTAGTACACATAACAGTATAAATTATTTTAGGACCAATTTTTCATAAATTTTAATGGCTTGATGTTTATTCTAAAGATTTATTTGTGAGACGAAATAAATAGTGGATATTTCTAAGAATTATCTAGATTTTCAATTAATTTTGAAAAATAATAATTAAACACAATAAAATGACAAAATTACAAATAAGAGCATTTCTATATAATCTAGGTTGCTTTGCCATATTGTTTATATCATTTCGTTATTTGGTAGAACAGTATACTAATCTTTCTGGATTTTGGATTCCGATGACGGCTTTTGTGGGAGGAACACTTTTGTCTCCAAAATTTCAAGCAGCGAAGACCAAAGATGGTGAAAAACTATTCATGTCTTGGTTGTTTGTAAAAGGGATTAAAGAAATAGGATAATCGACTTAGATTAAAAAAAAGGAGTAAAATTGAATCTGTAAATTCAGTTTTACTCCTTTTTTTATTAAAATAAAATTTAGGCTTATTTTTTCTTAGGGGCTGTTTTTATAGGTACAACTTTCTTTTTGTAAATAGGGATAAAATAGGAAACGGTGTAATTAAAACCTGCTCCAAAATTACCATCATAAGTTCTGTTGAATCCTGGAATATAAAGGTTCTCAAAGTTGCCAGGTTCTGAATTTGTTACCAATACTTTTAATTGCAAACTAAAGCCAACATAAATATTATTAAATACTTTTACATTCACTCCAGCAGCAACTTCCGCCCAGCTAGCTGTTAATCCATCGTATTTTTTCCCCGAATCAATCAACGCAGATTGTCCAAAATAAGGATGTGGGTTATAGATGAGATAGTTGTTTAATTGTTCATTAAAAGTACTAAAACCATAACGCACCCCTAACGTGATAAGGTTTTCCATATCGAGCCAATTAGTGTAAGCATTATAATCAAAACCTACTTTAAGATAGGAACCTTTGGTTGTAGTACTCAATAATGGATCTTCGACAGTGACTTCTTCACTTCCTATTTCACCATATAAATAATATTTTTTGGTCAGTCGATAATCAGCAGTAAATGCAATTCCATTATAATCAGAATCATAGAGAGATCTTGCAATTTTGTTTATATCGGCACCAACAATTAAACCATAACGGTCTGTTTTTGGTTTCAGGGTGTCTGTTGTTACGGCATTTAGATCTTTTTCTGGATTCTTTTTTGTTGACTTGACATTTTTAGTTTCCGTTATTTTTACATCTTGCTCGGTAGTTGTGGTAGTCGTTTTTTCTTGTGCCTGTACAAATAACAGTGACAACAAAAAGCAAATACTAAAAGAATATTTTAATAATTGTTTCATTTTCGGATGTTATGTTATTTTGTGCGACTATTACATATTGAATCCACATTTCATCAGCAGGTTCTGCATCTGATAATGTGAAAGGTGCTATTGGGTCCAAATTAAAAATGGTTTTAAAACCACAAGCTCTGGATACATAAATGCTTTCTCTAGTATATTTAAATTCTAGATTGTCAGTATTCACCAAGAGAGGATTTTTGTTGCCATAATTGTTAATAAATTTATATTTTACAACATCGGCATCTGTATTCAATGGGAGCAATATGCTGTCCGTACTGGTCAGATACTTAGCTTCATCAATTCCAGACGGATTAAAAATCACTCCTTCAGTCTTACCTTCCCCAATAACTTTCAAATTAGTTACGTTTTTTCGAATAGAAGGATTCGAAATATCGTAAAACTTAATTAGCATTCTTGGGGTCGTAGGTGTATTTGGATCACAAATGTCATCTGGTTCGCAACTGGAAGAGGCGAAACCAAGAATCATTAAAAACGCAATTATTTTTTTCATTTATGTAAGGGCTTATCGTCTTTCCAAAAGTACAACATTTTCAACATGATGCGTTTGTGGGAACATATCCACTGGTCGCACTCGCGTTACTTTGTATTTTTCGTCCATTAAAGCCAAATCTCTAGCTTGTGTAGCCGAGTTGCAACTTACATAAACCACTTTTTCAGGAGCAATTTTCATAATTTGTTCAATTACATCTTTGTGCATACCATCTCTTGGAGGGTCAGTAATAATTACTTCTGGATGACCGTGTTGTGCTATGAAGCTATCATTGAAAACGACTTTCATATCTCCCACAAAGAATTCACAATTAGTAATTTCATTGCGTTCTGCGTTTAATTTTGCATCTTTAATCGCTTCAGGAACACTTTCTACACCAATAACTTTTTTTGCATTTTTGGATACAAACTGTGCAATAGTTCCCGTACCAGTGTATAGATCATAAACGATTTCATTACCGGTAAGTCCAGCAAAATCTCGAGTTATTTTGTATAATTCGTAAGCTTGATCCGAGTTGGTTTGGTAAAAAGATTTAGCATTAATACTAAATTTCAAACCTTCCATTTCTTCAAGGATATAATCTCTTCCTTTGTATAATTTTATGTCGGTATCGTATAAAGTGTCGTTGGCTTTATTGTTAACCACGTATTGTAAAGAAGTGATTTGAGGGAATTTCTCGTATAGGTGATCAAGGATCAATTCTCTGTTGGCTTTGTCATTTTCAAAAAACTGAATCAAAACCATTATTTCTCCAGTTGAAGCCGTTCTTAGCATCAAAGTTCTTAGTAAACCTTCATGGGCTCTAGGATTAAAGAAAGTTAAGCCATGCTCATTGGCAAAGGCGCGAACTTCATTGCGAATTGCATTCGATGGATCTTCCTGTAAATGACATTTGTTGATGTCCAAGATTTTGTCCCACATTTTTGGAATATGAAAACCAAGTGCATTTCGGTTACCCAAATCTTCTTCGCTTCCAATTTCGGCTTCGGTCAACCAACGGCTGTTCGAAAACGAAAACTCCATTTTATTTCTATAAAAAAACTGTTTTTCAGAACCTAAAATCGGTTCAAATTCAGGAAGTTCAATTTTGCCAATGCGTTGCAAATGATTTTTCACCTCATTTTGTTTAAATACCAACTGTTGGCTGTATTTCATATTTTGCCATTTGCATCCTCCGCAAACACCAAAATGTTCGCAAATTGGATCTACACGATGCTCCGATAATTCATGAAAATGAACTGCTTTACCTTCATAATAAGCCTTACGCTTCTTGAAAGTTTGCACGTCTACAACATCCCCAGGAACTACATTTGGGATAAAAACTACTTTTCCATCGGGAGCTTTTGCCACCGAAACGCCTTTTGCACCAGCATCAAGGACTTTTATTTGATGAAAGACAACTTTGTCTGTATTTTTCTTTGCCATAGCGCAAAAATAAGGCTTTGGATTTATTTTTGGATTTTAATTCTGATTTTTTTTAATAAATGGTATAATTATCCAAATCCCTCAACCATTTACTCAAACTCATCCTTCCAATCTTTGGTCGAAATTGCCGAAGCCTTGTTTTCTGAGTTCATCGTTACCCGAAGTTCCTTATTTGCTTTAGCATATTCAAAAAGAGCCTTAAATCGAAATATATTTGTGTTGTCGGTTTTGTTTGGAACCATTTCAACAAATTCAAGATCTTTGAAAAGACCATATTTTAGACTGTATTTCACGCAGATTTTTTTGATATTCTCAGGTGTGGATTTGACAATAACCTTATCTGTGGCTTCACTTTTTGTAAAAGGAGTAAATTTAGAAGTATTGCAGGTCATCAAAACCCTTTTTCCTAACTCGTAAGCCTTGCTTTTTTGCGCTTCATCAACTGTGCTCATTTCTGTCAGATCAACACTTTTTCCTATTTTCTTTCCATTTACGTTCTTAGTTTTACAGCCAATAAATAATAATAGACAGCATGTTATAATTAGTTTTTTCATAACGTTGTAAGTTTCTGTAAATAACAAAGTTAGTAAAAAAAATAGTGTAAAACAGCCTGCTTATTTTGTGCCTAATCCCGCTTTCCGTTTCAAATCCTCATTCTGGAAGCAGTAACACTAAGCCCGGAAAGGAGCTTCCGTTGGTCGCTCTTTCCGGGCAAGTGTTAAATGCTTCCAGAACTCCGGTTTTTTCACTATAATCGGGGGCAGGGGATGTAAAGAGAAATTTGGGATTGAAAATTATAAAGAGGCTTAATTCTAGAAAATAAATTAGTTTCTCGCTAATCCTTAATTTTCTAGATCAGAGTACATCAATGTAGGTTTTCCATTAACGCAATCTACTCTTGTTGGGGGTAATATTATGTCACAGGTAGAAATGATTCCCCATTTCTTATTGTAAGCATCTTCTGCTTTGTTGTAATTCTCTACTTTTTTAAGGAATTCGGTAACATTAATTTTCAAGGAGTAGGGAATAAAACCAGTAGGACCTCCACATGATTTTGAGCCAATGGCTGTAAAAGACCATTCTGCAGGGTTAGTACATTGAGTACTATTGACCATGGAGGCCGAAATGATTTCAGTATACATTTTTGTGAGATTTTGATTTTCGGTTTCTTGCGAAGAATCATCATCGTTATTGCAACTGAAGAAGAAAATGCTAAGTGCGATAAATAAAAAATTTATATTTTTCATAAAGGTTGTTTAATAACTAGATGATTATATAAAAGAAAGGTTGCGTTAATTAAAAAAATAGACTTGTACTTGCTATTTTTTTGATTTTCCATCACTCAACAAAAGTGATAAAGATTTAAGACTTTCTGTTCGGTCAGCCAAAAGTTTTAGAATGCTTATAAACGGAATAAATAAGATCATTCCGGAAGCTCCCCACAATATGCCACCAGCAAGAACCATGACCAGAATTGCGAGTGCATTAATTTTCAAGCGGCTTCCTACAGCATATGGAAATATGATGTAAGCTTCCAGTACTTGAACCAGAGAAAAAACTGTGATTACTCCAATAGGGTACCAAATGGAATTAAACGTGATCCAAGCTACAGTAATTGGTAACAGGGACGAAACCATGATACCTACATAAGGTATAAAGGTAAGTATTGAGGCGGTAAACCCAAAAAGGAATGGATAGGGAATACCAATAACGGCGAGACCAATACTATTCAAAAGGCCAACAATTAAATAAACCAAGAGCATTCCTTTTATGAATTTGTAATACTCATTAATGGTTTCGACAATAATCTCATGAATCATTTCTTTTTTGTCCTTAGGGAAAATATGGTATAATGACTGAACTAATAATTGACGGTAAAATAATATCAGCGCCGAGAAGACGGGAATTATTAAAAGATTAAATAATGATTCAGAGAAAGAATAGAGAGTGTTTTTTAGAAGTAAAAAAAACTGCGAACTCGAGTTGTTTAAAGCATTTTTGATATAGCTCAATTGTTTTTCTTCATTTATCCCAAATTGATTCGTTAAAAATGAACTCCATTGATTCAAGGTTTCCTCTAACTTTATTTCTAAGTTTTCCCATTCATTCGAAAATTCGACTATTTGAGCGAAAAGTAGATATAAGATAACAGCAAATACAAGTACTACACTTATTAAGGAAAGTCCAATCGCTATGTTTCGATGCACTCCTTTTTTTTCCATCCATCTGCAAACGGGATAAAGTATAAAACTGATAAGCAGTGCAAAACTTAATGGAATGAATAGAGATCTCCCAAAATACAATATTACTAATCCAATGAGCAGATACTGAAAAACTTCGAGAGCAGTAGTTTTTTTAGAAAAATTGGATGGATTAGGTATCATGTTAGACTGAAATTTAACTGTTGTCTTTCTTCCTGTACTAAATTTAATTGATTTTAAATATGTAAATAACTGACTTACAAGTTACAAAATATTTTGGAGACAGAATTATTTGTTGTTAATCATTATTAAATTTTCGTTAAAAAATATGTTTTATAAAATGTGTTTTTCATTTAAAAACTAAATTTGATTAAACTAAAAAGACTATTATTATGAAATGAGCATAAGCGAAAATTTGTCGTTAGCGAAAATTTGATATGCGAATTACATATGACCATTAAAAATCAATAAATAAAGTACATATGAAAAGAAATGCAACCGCAGTTTGGAATGGTTCCCTTATGGAAGGAGCTGGTAAATTAACAACACAAAGTACAACTTTAGAAAACACCCAATATTCATTCAAATCTCGATTTGCCGAAGGTGTAGGGACTAATCCGGAAGAGCTTGTTGCGGCAGCACATGCAGGATGCTTTACAATGCAGCTTACGGCTTTTATTGGTGAAACCACTGCAGTAATTGATAGCATAGAAACAAAATGTGCCATTAATTTAGTAGACGGAACTATTATCGGTTCTCACTTAACGGTTAATGCTAAAATAAGTGGTATTTCAAATGAAACGTTCCAGGAATTAGTAACAAAGGCTGAAAAGAATTGCCCGATTTCAAAACTATTCAATACTGAAATTTCGACTACTGCCACTTTGGTTTAGTGTTTTGATAAAAGAACAAAAGGTCCGGTTTATTATTAAATCGAACCTTTTTTGTTTAAGGTAATTCCATGATTTTATGGATGAGCTATTCTTTCTTTTTTATCCATTCGTAATTAAAAATGGATAAAAAGTAGAAAAAACTATCCGCAGTAATTTTTCCGAGAATAATTCCAATGAAATAATTTGCGGTCAGTATTGGCATCCAATACATGCAAAATGGGCGTATAAAAAAGAAATCTAAAACTGCGGGATAACCAAACTCGAGAAATAAATTCCGAATTAAGAAAGCGATTTCTTTTAAAGTAACGGTTTGGTTGTTGAGTTTTTTCTTGGTAGCTAATGCTTTATAGGATCTGTAAACCATGACACCATAAAAAGCAAAATATTCGGCAAACGTAATTATGTAAGCCGTGATCAATCCGCTAAAAATTCTGCTGAATTGGGAAGCTAGCAATGCGGCACTTGAAGCTGCCAATTCAGAATACTTATAGCGATCAAACCACTCTTTGAAATTTGCTTTATTGAACATTTTGTTTTTTTAGAAAATTAGAATTAATGTTCTAGGTTCTAAACCTTTCTAATGAATAATTTGTTTTTGGCTAGTGCCAATAAAGCAATTATAAGAATGATGAAATAAAGAGAAGTTAAAACACTCTTTAAAACTGTAAAGACACTTGTAATTTGGACTTGCAATTCATTAATATTTGGATAGTTTTTCAACATACATATAATTCCAATGTTTTCTGCATAATCGAAGGAACCAGAAAATAATGGCAGTAAGCACAAATAAAATAATGAACTGTCAAGCTTTTCCAATTTGTTTAGAAAATAAGCGAGAACCAAACACGAACTAATTCCAAAAAGAGCGGGATAAATCAAGTCTAATGGAAGTTGATGATATAAATATGAATCTCGACCAGCAGTTCCCAAAGTATTAAAAAGCTTGGTGGCATACTGATAATCATAGCCGGTTGGCATCATATCAAATATTTTCATTCCCCCTGAGAATTGCATTACTTCTGGAATGGTATCAATAAGCATAATGGCATAAACTATGTTACAAAGTATAAACAACAATAATACAGTTTTACCATTTATATTTCGTCTGATACATTCTCTCATAGACTACTGTTTAGATTACCAAAGTTGATGAACTTGTGGTTTGATATATTGCTTGTAAATGGCATTCATTGCAGAAATTTTTTCTGGAGTCAGTTTCGGTAAATCATATAGTGATAGATTAGACAAAACATGACTTTCCTTTGATGCTCCCGGAATAATACAGCTAATTTCGTTAAAACTTAGAATCCATTGCAGGGCAATAGGAGCCAAATTGGTAGCTTCAGGGAAAAGTTCTTTTAAGGCTTCAACAGCTTTTAAGCCTAACTCATAATTAATCCCAGAGAATGTTTCTCCTTTGTCAAAAGCCGCTCCATCACGATTGAAATTTCTATGGTCTTGTTCGCCAAAAGTCGTTTTAGAATCAAATAATCCAGTCAATAATCCACTTGCCAATGGTACTCTTGCAATAATTCCTATGTCTTTTTTTTGAGCTTCTTTGAAAAATAATTCAGATGGGCGTTGACGGAAAAGATTGAATATAATCTGAACTGTGGTTACATTAGGATATTCAATAGCTTTTAATGCTTCTTCAACTTTTTCTACACTGACACCTAAATTTAAAATCTTTCCTTGCTCTTTTAAACGGTCAAACATTTCAAATATTTCTGGACGGTAAAATACTTGGTTTGGCGGACAGTGTAACTGAATAAGATCAAGTGTTTCCAATCCCATTCTTTTCAGGCTGTCTTCAACGTATTTCTGTAATACTTTTGGCTGATAACCTTCATTTACATGAGGATTGATGTGTCTGCCACATTTAGTTGCTACATAAATGCGTTCAGAACGGGAGCGTACCACTCTTCCCACAGCGGTTTCGCTCAATCCATTTTCGTAAACATCGGCAGTGTCAATAAAATTCACGCCCTTATCAATCGCAGTATTGATTAATTCGTCTGCTGTTTTATTATTAAACGGAGAGCCCCATTTTCCGCCCACTTGCCAAGTGCCAAGCGCTATTTCTGATATGTTGAAATTGGTTTTTCCTAGTTTGCGGTAGTTCATTTTTTGTTTTTTAAGTTTCTGAGTTTCTAAGACTCTAAGTTTTTTAAAGTTTTCAAAATCTTAGAAACTTTATCAATCAAATAAATCTGAAGATAAATAACGGTCTCCACGATCACAGATAACGGCAACAACCACACCCGATTCGAGTTGATTGGCTATTTTTACTGCAACGGCAACTGAACCCCCGCTGCTCATACCTGCAAAAACACCTTCTTCTTTGGCTAATCTTTTGGTCATTTCACGAGCTTCTTTTTCACTCACATCAATAGTTACATCAACTTTTGAGGCATCAAAAATTTTAGGCAAATATTCTTGGGGCCATTTCCTAATACCCGGAATTTGTGAGCCTTCACTAGGTTGTGCCCCAATTATTTGAATATTTGGGTTTTTCTCTTTCAAATAAGTTGAGGTTCCTATAATTGTTCCTGTAGTCCCCATAGCTGATACAAAATGGGTAACAGTTCCGTTCGTATCATTCCATATTTCGGGACCTGTAGTTTTGTAATGGGCTTTCCAGTTGTCATCATTTGCAAACTGATTTAGCATTACATAACCCCCTTCTGCTACTTTTTTATCGGCATAATCCCTTGAACCGATTATCCCTAAACTGGCAGGTGTCTGTATAACCGTTGCGCCATAGGCCTGCATAGTTTGAGTGCGCTCGATGGTTGAATCTTCGGGTAAAACCAATTCGATTTCTATGTTGAATAATTGGGCTATCATTGCCAGAGCAATTCCAGTGTTGCCACTTGTTGCCTCAATTAATTTGTCTCCTTTTTTGATGTCTCCTCTTTCGATGGCAGATGCAATCATGTTGTAGGCAGCGCGGTCTTTTACGCTTCCTCCTGGATTGTCTCCTTCAAGTTTCAATAAAAGTTTTACGTTTTTATTTGCAACTAAACAGGTTGTTTCTACCAATGGTGTATTCCCGATTAATTCTACTAATTTATAGGTTTTCATTTTATCTTTTCTCTTTTACTTTAACTTCGGTTGTGGTGGTGTTCAATACGATTGAATCTTCAGGAATAGATTTGGTTATCCACGAGTTTCCACCTACAATACTATTTTTCCCAATAATTGTTGTACCTCCCAAAATGGTAGCATTGGCATATAAGCAAACGTTTTCCTCAACGGTCGGATGTCTTTTGGAATTCTTCATGTCTTTACTCACGCTCAATGCCCCCAAAGTCACTCCTTGATATATTTTTACATTTTTTTCAATAACACTAGTTTCACCAATTACAATTCCAGTGGCATGATCGATAAAGAAAGGCGATGCAATAGTTGCCCCTGCATGGATGTCAGTACCTGTAATGCGATGGGCATATTCACTCATTAACCTCGAAAAAAGCATCAAATCCAATAAATGTAACTCATGGCTTAATCTGTAAATGGCGATGGCATAAAATCCAGGATAGGCAAGGTAAATTTCTTCAATACTATTGGATGCTGGGTCATTTTCTAAGGTGTAAGAAGCGTCTTTATTTAAGTTTTCTAGTACAGAGGGTAGTTTGTGTAAAAAATTACCCCAGGCAATTTCGCATGATTCTTGTGGCTTTTTGCAGGTCAAAGAAGCTATTTCTTTAAATTGTTTTTCTAGCTCATCGATGCTTTCGTCAAGTGGCGCATTAGAATCAAATAAAGTGTAAAACAGTTTTTCAGTAAAGGCTTCAGTTTTGGTTTTTATGCTATAATTTATAGAAAAATGACTTTTTGAAGCGCTAATACTTTGGACAATCAGATCTTTAGTCATAATTATGAAATTGAATGTTAATTTTGAAAGGATAAAAGTAAGGCGTTTTTTAGAAAAAATAACAAGCTTTGGCTAAAGAATTAGGTTAATTGCCGTTGAAAAATACAGGTTTAAAAAGATATAACAGAATTGCTGTTTTTTTTGAAATTTTATCACATTAATTACAAATTACTAATGATTGTTTCAATAATTGGTTGCATCACGAGATATCCTTCCTTATTGGGATGAACTCCATCTTTTGAATAAATAGTCTTTAAACCTTTTTGTTCATCCACCATAGCCGAAAAATAATCTGCATGCGCAATGTTATTTACTCTGGCATATTTCAGAATCATTTCATTCAATGCATCGATTTTATGGACGGGTTCCATTCCACGTTTCCAAGGGAAATCATTAGCGGGGAGTATCGAACATAAAATCACTTCGATGTTATTTGCTTTAGCCAATTCGCACATTGAAATAAGATTTCCTAGGATTGTTTCGAATGTTGCTGGACCAGTATTTTCTGCAATATCATTGCCTCCAGCCAAAATAACGACAATTTTAGGTTTCAGTTTAATTACGTCCGGTCTGAAACGCAAGAGCATTTGTGAAGTCGTTTGTCCGTTAATGCCTCTATTAATGTATGATTTGCCAACAAAAAAATCGGGATGAATGGTTTTCCAACCTTCGGTTATGGAATCTCCAAAGAACACAATCCTTTTTTCTCCTAATGCTAGAGCTGAAATTTGTTCATTCTCGGTTTTGTATTTGTTTAAATATGCCCAGTCGAGGGCTTTCATTTTTCTTTCCATAAATGGTGAATTGCAATTGAAATGATTGTTGAGTTTGTTTTAAAAAACACAATATTGATTAGTCTTTTACGCGTTTGTATTTTTCGGTTATTATTCGGTCAATGCCCAGTTTTTCTACTTTTTCAACGCCTTGTTGGATTAGTGTGTCATTTTTTATGGAGACTTTAAATTCAAATTTGTTGTTTTCCCATGCTCTGTTGGAGAAATATTCTAAATATTCGGTATAAGTGTCATTTACCAAAGTGAATCTGCCAGCACCGGCAGAAAATTGAGGATTGGATTGTTTTCCCATGGTCAGGTCATGGGCGAAAAAGGCAAAATGATCTGGATTAATAATTTTTATCATTTTTACTTTTGGATCAAAAGTTGAAAAAGCGGAATCATTCTGGGTTGCTGTTGCCGAAATGAGTTCCCAGGTTCCAATAATTGGCAAATCACTATGTTTGGTTTTGTTTTGGTTAATGCTGCAGGAGTAACAGATTATTGCAATAAATAATAACAGTTTGACTTTCATTTTTTGGTTATAATGGATGAAAAATATTAAAACTAAAGTACAATTTATTTTTAGATTTCATTGGAATCAAAACATTGGTTAAAATGTGTAAATTAGTAAGGAATTGTTAGTAGTAACATTATATAAATGGATAAGTGTTTAAAAAAAATAAAACATTGGGAATGAACAATAAAGGCGTATTGAGAAAAAGAATCGTTCACTTTTGGAAATTATTGGGGCCAGGACTCGTAACAGGCGCCAGTGACGATGATCCTTCTGGAATTGCGACTTACTCACAAGCGGGTGCTGCTTATGGACTTACAACTTTATGGACTTCTATTGTTGCCTTCCCGTTGATGGCGGCAATACAACAAATGTGTGCGAGAATTGGTTTGGTAACCAGCCAAGGTTTGACGGGAACTTTAAAGAAAAATTATCCAAGACCTGTTTTGTACTTGATGCTTTTGTTTAGTTTCCCCGCCATAATTATGAATATAGGGGCTGATATTGCAGGTATGGGAGCTGTAGGGAATTTACTTTTTCCTTCTATTGAGGCGTCTTTTTTTAGTGTCTTTTTTACTATTTTGCTTTTGGGGCTAATTATCTATTTACCATATCAAAAAATTGCGTCGATACTCAAATATTTGTGTGTTGTGATGTTGGTTTATTTTGTAGTTCCCTTTTTATACAAACAGGATTTTATAGCTATTATAAAAGCTACATTCATTCCAACGTTTCATTGGGATAAAGATTTTATTGCAATTCTTGTTGGGATTTTGGGAACAACGATTTCCCCCTATCTTTTTTTCTGGCAAGCTTCAGTTGAAGTTGAGGAAATGAAACATAAGAAAAGACATTTAATGGTTAATAAAAGAATCATCCATGAAATGAGGGAAGATGTTGATTTTGGAATGACTTTTTCCGGATTGGTGATGTATTTTATAATTCTGACGACGGGTACAGTTTTGTTCAAAGGAGGAGTTCATCAAATAGATACGGTGGAGCAAGCAGCTCAAGCGTTGAAACCGTTGGC